>QHXC01000009.1 GCA_003222815.1 Acidobacteriota bacterium
TAATCCTCCAGTTCCTTTTTTGTGTCGAAAGCGACCCCATACACGCGTTGCATCTGCTCGCGTGACTGATTGCCCCGCCAGTATGCGCCCGATACTCGGGTTAACCGGAAGCTCTCGGGATCGATTTCGTGAGTGACCCTCACGTGAGGGCCGCGTCACAAATCGATAAAGTTCCCAGTCTTGTAAACACTCACTTCATTCACGCTGCCGCCGACAAGGTTGGTATCGTCGAGATCCGCAACGGCCGTGG
The DNA here is from genome assembly GCA_003222815.1 of Acidobacteriota bacterium. Classification (GTDB taxonomy): domain Bacteria; phylum Acidobacteriota; class Terriglobia; order 20CM-2-55-15; family 20CM-2-55-15; genus 20CM-2-55-15. Next base: position 251 of record QHXC01000009.1, read on the forward strand.
TCCCGCGAGTCTTCAAGTCGCGAAGCAGTTCCACTTTGAAATCCTGCGACATTTTTCCGAACATCTCCGTCGCCGTATCCAGGGGCATATCTGAGCGTTCGAATGGAAGATTCTGTTTTATCTTCTCGCGCATGCGCCGCTCGATCTGCTCCAGGTCCTCGGGCGTCAGCGTCCGGCTGAGATAAACGTCATAGTAGAAACCGTCCTCGATGACAGGACCGACGCCGAACTTCGCTTCCGGAAACATTTCTTGAATGCTGGCCGCCATGATGTGCGCCAACGAGTGACGTTTCGTGTCGAGTTTTTCGTCTTTAGGCATGGGAATAGTTTAATTTCCAATTTCGAATTGGTCACCGTAGTATTTCGCGTAGAAAGGCAATGTCCCTATCGTCGCCATACTGCCGGCAAAGGCTATGAATTCGCTAAACAATACGAAGCTGGGCCGGCTATCGGAATGATATTGAGACAGTCGGTTGTACAAGTTCATACTCTTCTGGACGCACGTTTAGAACCTTGGCCGCGTACGACGATTGAAAAAAGGTCATCCACTTTGTTATGGTTAGCGCTTGTCCCCATGCGGACTGTTTCGGGAGGTCTAAGCCATCGATAAAAACATAAGGGTCAACCACCGTATCCGAGCTCGGGAGGTGCGCGTTATCGACGATAACAATGAGCAGCTCGGAATCATGCCACCGCAGCAGGCATTACGTGTCGCAGAGGAACGGGGGCTGGACCTGGTAGAGGTAGCGCCAACTGCAACCCCGCCGGTTTGCAGAATAATGGACTACGGAAAGTATCTATACCAGCTAAACAAGAAACTTCACGAAGCCAAGAAGCATCAGAAGAACATTACGGTCAAAGAAGTGAAGTTTCGACCCAACACAGACGAGCACGATTACGATTTCAAAAAAAATCATATCGCCCGTTTCCTCAAACAGGGCGATAAAGTCAAAGCAACAGTATTTTTCAGAGGACGCGAAATCGTCCATCAGGGCATTGGCCGCGCCCTTCTCGATCGACTGGTCGTAGAACTTGCCGAAATCGGCGCCGTGGAAGCGCAGCCTAAAATGGAAGGCCCAAACCTAATCGCTATTTTTAGCCCGAAGGCCGGGAGTACAGGCCCAAAGAGCACGAGTACGAAGACACATGATGAAATTAAAGACCCACAAAGGCGCGGCTAAGCGCTTCAAGATTACGGCGACAGGTAAGGTGAAACGCCGCCACGCTTTCGCACGTCATATTCTGACCAAGAAGGCGGCGGGGCGAAAAAGAAAACTCAGCAAGGCAACTATCGCCACTGATGCGGACACGCCGAAGATTCGCAGAATGCTGCCATATGCCTGAGGCCGGGAACGCAGACGGATTGAAAGATAAGGAGCTTTACAGTGCCTCGAGTTAAACGCGGAACGAAGCGGCATAATCGCCGTAAAAAACTTCTCAGCCTCGCGAAGGGCTATTACCTCAACAAGAGCAAGCTGTACAAGTTTGCGAAAGAGTCGGTCGAGAAAGCTCTCGGTTATGCTTATCGCGACAGAAAAGCGCGCAAGCGCGATTTTCGGCGGTTGTGGATTGTTCGAATTGGCGCGGCTGCTCGTCAAAATGGACTCAACTACAATCAATTCATCTTCGGTCTGAAGCAGGCCGGCGTCGGGATGGACCGAAAAATGTTGTCGGATCTTGCCGTGCGGGATCCGGCGGCGTTTACACGTCTGGCTGAAACAGCAAAGGGCGCCATTAAAACCGCAGGCTAGAGCCCGCGGCTGCAAACTGAGAAAATGGGATTTACGGGATGTCTTCAAATGACGGGACCGGCCGGCTTCGAGCAATCGAGCAAAAGTTCAACAGTGAGCTCGCGTCTGTCCATGACGCCCGATCTTTAGAGGACATCCGAACCCGGTATCTATCCCGCAAGTCTGGACTCCTCACGACACAGCTTCAGAATCTTGGCGAGTTACCCAAGGACCAGCGTGCCGAATTCGGCCGCGTCGCCAATCAACTGAAATCGAAAATCGAAGCGGCTCTCGATACGTTACAGACGACGATCTTCGAGCGTGAAAAGCAAAGCGCGCTCGAACGAGAAACGCTGGACGTCACCTTACCCGGAAATCGAAGGCGCATCGGGCACCGGCATCCGCTCACGATCGTTTGGAAAGAAATCGAAGACATTTTCATCTCCATGGGCTATACCGTCGAGGACGGTCCGGAAATCGAGAGCACCTATTACAATTTCGACGCGCTCAACTTCCCTGTTGGCCATCCGGCGCGGGATCCACGCGATACCTTCTATGTCGGCGAAAACATGATTCTCCGCACGCACACCTCGCCGGTGCAAGTCCGAACGATGGAAAAAGTGCAGCCGCCCGTGCGCATCATATGTCCCGGCAGGGTCTTCCGACGGGACGCCTTCGATCCAACGCACTCACCAATGTTTCATCAAGTGGAGTGCCTTGTCGTGGATGAGGGCATCACGTTTTCCGATCTAAAGGGAACCCTGGAGCGATTCCATAAGCAGTTCTTTGGAGAGAAAACCAAGACGCGTCTACGACCTAGCTTTTTCCCCTTTGTGGAGCCGGGCGCGGAGGTTGACATCTCTTGCGTGTTCTGTGATGGCTCCGGCTGCCGCGTCTGTAAAGGGACTGGATGGATCGAAGTGATGGGCGCCGGTATGGTGCATCCGAACCTGTACGGCTTTGTCAACTACGATGCCGAGAAGTACACGGGCTTTGCCTTCGGCGGCGGTATTGACCGCTATGCGATGTTGAAATACAACATCAACGACCTTCAGCTCTTTTTCCAGAACGAGATGAGATTTTTGCAGCAATTTTGAGGGGAACGCGGGCTAAAGCCCGCGTTCAAACTCCAACGGATGCGAATCAGTTTCAATTGGCTTAAAGAATTCGTCGACATCCCGGAAGGCGCGCAGGAACTGGCCAACCGGTTCACGAATGTTGGCCTGGCGGTGGACGCGCTCGAAACCGCCGGTCAAGACTCGGTCTTTGACTTGGATATTGCGACGAATCGACCGGATTGCCTCAGCCATCTGGGAATAGCCCGTGAAGTTGGGGCTATCTACGGCTCCCTGCTGCGGACCCCGAAGTTTGCATTGCGGGAAGCGGAGAGGCGCGCTCAGGAAGTCTTCTCGATTTCCATTGCCGACCCCGATTTGTGTGCGCGTTATTGTGGCCGTTACATCGAAAGCGTGAAGATCGGACCATCACCTGATGGGTTGAAGGCGCGACTGGAGGCGCTTGGCGTCCGCTCTATCAACAACGTTGCGGACGCCACCAACTACGTCATGCTGGAGCTTGGCCAACCTCTGCATGCCTTCGACGCCGATACGCTGGCCGGACAACAAATCATCGTCCGGCGCGCGGATTTCGAAGAGAAGGTGACCACGTTGGATGGGACAGAACGTCAACTCGATCCTTCGATGCTTGTCATCGCTGATGCGAAGCAAGCTGTAGCGATCGCCGGAATCATGGGTGGCGCCGGGACGGAAATTACACCCTCGACGAAGAACGTCGTGCTCGAAAGCGCAAATTTCGACGCGCTCTCTATCCGGAAAACCTCGAGGGCGCTTGGCCTTTCAACGGAAGCGTCGTATCGTTTCGAACGCGGAGCAGAGATTGAGATGGCGCGCTTCGCGTGTGATCGCGCCGCAGCTTTGATCCAAGAACTGACGGGCGGTCGAGTTTATCGCGACGTTATCGATGTGTACCCAGGCGAAGTGAAGCCCAGGGTTGCGACTCTTCGGCAATCGAGGATCCGGAAATTTTTAGGCGCTCCCGTCGACGATGCTGTTGTTGAATGCATTTTCGAGCGGCTCGGCTTCACAACCAGGAAGACCGACGATGGCTGGTCGGTCCAGGCGCCAAGTCATCGGGTCGATATCAGCCGCGAAGAGGACCTGCTCGAAGAGATAGCGCGCCACTACGGCTTTGATAAATTTCCAGCGACCTTGCCGGCATGGTCGGGCTACGGATCCGCACTTCCCTTCGAAACAGAGGAACGCCTGTTGCGGAACCGGCTCGCCGCAAACGGTTACTCCGAAGTCCTCGCAATGGCATTCAGTGATGAAGCCGCCGAGCGGAAATTCAGGCCGGATGTCGAACCCGTCAAGCTCGTGAATCCGATGGCAGAGAATGAATCGGTTCTCCGGACATCACTCGTGCCGAGCACGCTCCGTACGTTCCAATGGAACTTGAATCACGGGATACGGGACCTTCAATTGTACGAACTCGGAAAGGTCTACAGGAACGGCGGGGAAAACCGTTTACTTATCCTCGCTGCGACTGGGGCATTGCGGACGAAGAGCGTCCACGAACCGGAACGCGATTTCAATTTTTATGATCTTAAGGGTGAGGTTGAGGATATCCTTCAAACATTCGACGTTCGTTTGACGATGGATCGGAAAAATCTGCCGCCCCATTATCACCCGGGCCGGACGGCACGATTTGGCGACGTTGCCGTCTTTGGCGAACTGCATCCTGAGATTGCCGACATGTTCAAACTTCGCCAACGGATTTATGTTGCAGAGCTGGATGTCAAAATGATTTTCAGGTCCGAAACGCGGCACTTGGTCGAGCCCATTCCCCGTTTTCCATCGATCCGGCGAGACCTTTCGTTGTTGCTCGACAAGGGAATCCTCTACGAGGACGTGCGCGCGGCGGTAAGGAAAGCGGGAATAACGGATTTGATTCAAATCGATCCTGTCGACCGGCTAGAAAGAGGCCCGTTTCCCGAAACAAAATATAGTCTCGCGATTTCTCTGATCTATCAGTCCAACGACCGTACGTTGACAGACGAGGAAGTCGACCGATTTGACCGGCAAATTCTTGGCTTGTTGGAGCAACAGCTCGGCGTTCAATTAAGGAAATAGTATGACCTTAGCTCAGGACAGATTCACGGAACTGGAAGCCCGTATCCTGCAGACGGTCGATCTCGTAAGAACAACACGGCAGGAGAAACAGCTAGCTGAAAAGGAATTGTCGGCAGCCCGCGTCCGCATCGCGCGCCTGGAAGACGAAATAGAACAGTTGAGGCGAGAGCGTGAGCTGGTAAAGAATAAGGTCGAATCTTTACTCGAACACATGTCGGAACTCACTGAGGAAAGCCTTGTCTAAGTTGAAGCCGCGAACGATCGAAGTCGAAATCTATGATCAGAAATATTCGATCGTTGTGAAGGGTCCTCTCGAAGAAGACAAAGTTCGCGAACTGGCCGGGGAAATCGATAAGCGCATGCGCGAAATCTCTGAGGCAGCCAATACGGCCGACTCTCTCAAGGTCGCCATCTTAACGGCGCTTCACATCGCGGATGAATATCGCGAGCTCCGGCACAAGTGCGATGAAAAAACTGCGGAGTGGTCCCGCGCGCTCGAAGAAGTATTGAAAAAGTGATTCCATGCTATGATCGAAACACCCTGCGGGGCGCGTGATGGTATCAACTAAATTTGAACCAACACTTATTTGATCGGGAGTCCGATTTTCTGCGTGGTGTGTGGGCCTCACCCCTCGGGGTTCCAAGGTCCCCTAAAGCGTAGATAGGATGCCCACCTGTGTGAACAGGTTCAAATAGGTGAGCCACACGGCTGCCGCGGGACCCCCAGCTGTAGCCAGCCGGACCGCGCTTTGCCATCCGTGGCAGGGTCCAACCCATCCATGGGGACCCGGCATCTCCTATGAAAATTCTCTTTATCGGTGACACTGTCGGTAAGGCCGGACGTGCGATCGTTCACCAATACCTAAAACATCTACAAGAGGAGTACCAGGTCGATCTCACGATTCTCAATTGTGAGAATGCGGCCGCGGGTTTCGGTGTGACGCCAAAGATCGCCGATGAATTTTTTGATTGGGGGATTGACTTGCTCACATCGGGAAACCATATCTGGGATAAGAAAGAAATCACTGGATATCTAGACAAGAACTCCCGAATCCTGAGGCCTGCGAATTATCCCCGGGGTAATCCGGGTCGCGGCGTCGCCGTCCTTAAGACGAGATCCGGAGAAGCCGCGGCGGTCATCAATCTTCAAGGCCGTGTCTTTATGCCGCCTACAGACGATCCCTTTCGAGTCGCAGACGAAGAGCTGGCTAGACTTCCCAAGCATATCAAAGTGATTTTCGTCGACATGCACGGCGAGGCCACATCCGAGAAGGTCGCCATGGGCTGGTATCTCGATGGTCGAGTCTCAGCAGTGGTTGGGACGCATACACACATCCCCACAGCCGATGAAACGATCCTGCCCGGGGGCACGGCCTACCTCACGGACGTCGGGATGGCCGGACCATTTCTCTCAGTGATCGGCGTTGTGAAAGAAGACGTGATCCGCCGGTTCCTCACATCCATCCCGGAAAAATTCGAATCCGCATCGCAGGATGCGCGGCTGAATGCGGTCCTTGTTGACGTGGATTCCGCGACGGGACAGGCGCGATCGATTGAAAGGATCCATCGACGATAATAGGGACAAACGCGGGCTAAAGCCCGCGGCTACGAGGTTATATGTTTGAAACCTTATCCGAAAAATTACAACGCGTTTTCAAGAACCTTCGAGGCGAAGGCCGGCTCACCGAACAGCACATCGAAGAGGCGCTGAAGGAAATCCGGCTTGCACTGCTGGAAGCCGACGTCAACTTCAAGGTCGTAAAACAGTTCACCGAAGCCGTAAAAGCGAAGGCCCTGGGGCAGGATGTGCTGCAGAGCCTGAGCCCCGCCCAGCAGGTTGTGAAAATTGTCCGCGACGAACTTGTCGAGATCCTTGGTGGAGAAAACGTCCGGGTAAACTTCTCCTCACAGCCTCCGACTGTCATAGTGCTGGTCGGGCTGCAGGGTTCCGGTAAAACCACATCGTCCGGAAAACTGGCAAAGTGGCTGGAGAAGAATGGCCATCGGCCGATGCTGGTCTCAGTGGATGTGTACCGGCCCGCCGCACGCGATCAGCTCAAAGTCATCGCGAAAGACATCAGTGTGAAGTTATGGGAAGGCAATCCCAACGAGAACCCGCTTGAGCTTTGCCAGGGAGCGCTGCGGGAAGCGCGCAACACGGGACATGACGTTCTGGTCATCGATACGGCAGGGCGGCTGCACATCGACCAGACGCTCATGAAGGAATTGCGTGAGATTAAAGACGCAATTCATCCGCATGAGATCCTTTTCGTCGCCGACGCCATGCTCGGGCAGGACGCCGTGAAAAGCGCGCAGCAGTTCCACGATCAGCTTGGTTTCAACGGATTCATTCTCACTAAGATGGACGGCGACGCCCGCGGCGGCGCGGCCCTGTCCATCAAGCAAGTCACGGGTCAACCGGTGAAGTTCGTGGGCACGGGCGAGAAGTACGACGCGCTGGAACTTTTCCATCCGGACCGGCTCGTCTCCCGCATCATGGGGATGGGCGATATTCTTTCGCTTATCGAGAAGGCCGAGGAAATTGTCGATAAGAAAAAGGCTGTAGAGCTTCAGGAAAAGTTGCGGACCGATGTTTAAGGACATTCAAAAAGTAAAAGTCGACGAGAAGGAACTGGTCCGGGTCGAAGCGATCATTAACTCTATGACCCCCAAAGAACGCCGCAACCATCAGATCATCAATGGCAGCCGCCGGAAGCGCATTGCACGGGGCAGCGGCACAACTGTCCAGGAAGTGAATCAGCTCTTAAAGCAGTACGCCCAAACCCGCAAGATGATGAAAGGGATGAAAAACTCGTTCTTAGGCCGGCGAATGATGAAGGGAATGAAGCTCCCACAAATGCCGTTTTGAAGAAGGGGACAGGGATCCCTGATCCCTCTGACCCCTGACCCCTGTGCTATAATTTCCACAGTTTTTCAAACGCGAGGAGGCTCACTGTTTGGTAGCGATGCGTCTGACCCGGATCGGGTCCAAAAAGCGCCCATATTACCGGATCGTTGTAATCGACAAACGCCGTGCACGTAACGGCCGATTTCTGGAGGTGTTAGGACAATACAACCCTATTGCCAGACCCGCGCAGGTTGAGATCAACGCCGAACGGGCGCAATACTGGCTCGCGAGGGGTGCCGAACCATCGGAGACGGTTCGCAGTCTCCTTCGTCAAAAGGAACTCGTAAGGTAAACTGGCCGCGGCTAAAAGCTCTTTCGAATCACTTTGTCTCGGATTCATACTACTTGTAGCTCATATTTCGAGCAGGGAATGCAGAAAGTCGAGTTTGGGGGTGGCTATGAAGGAGCTCATCGAACAAATCGCGAAAGCCCTAGTGGATAATCCGGATCAGGTCTCTGTTCGGCCGATCGAGGGTGAACAAACAACTGTTCTTGAACTCAGAGTAGCTCAAAGCGACCTCGGTAAGGTTATTGGAAAGCAAGGTAGAACGGCACGGTCCATCCGTACCATCCTCAGCGCCGCGGGGATGAAGCTGAAAAAGCGGTTTACGCTTGAGATTTTGGAGTAGCTTCATCAGTCATCCGGAAGCGTCCTTCATTTCCATCGCTCGGATCACGAAAACCCAAGGTCTGAAAGGCGCTGTAAGAATCGAGTTGAAGTTCGACCATGAGGGCATCTTCGAAACCGGACGACGGCTGATATTGACGACGGCCGCGGCCGGGACTGTTGAGTGTGAAGCGGAAATTGAGTTCTTTCGAAGGCAACATGGCCGCAGCGTAATTAAGCTTCGCGGAATCGATACCGTTTCAGAGGCCGAAAAATACATCGGCGCTGAAATCCGAATCCCTGCCAGCGATTTGTTACCGCCCAAAGAAGGCTGGTTCTACACCTTTCAGTTGAAGGGCTGTCGCGTGTTCGCGGTCAACGGCGAGTACATCGGAACAATAACCGACGTGCTCGACATGGGAGGCGCTGACATCTTGAAGGTGGATCGCGAGAAGAAGGAGACGTTGATCCCGTTTGCGCAATCGTATCTGAGAAAGATCGACCTGGATCAGCGGCGAGTCGAAGTGGATTTGCCGGAAGGCTTGCGGGAACTGAACGAATGACCCGATTTCGAAATGGTTTTTGATGTAGTCACGATTTTTCCGGACTTTTTCAAAGGGCCCTTCGACTTCGGTGTGGTCCGGCGCGGCCGGGAGAAAGGACTCATCGAAACTCGGGTCCACGATTTGAGAGATTTCGCTTCCGACCACCATCACACTGTAGACGACAGGCCTTTTGGCGGTGGCGAAGGAATGGTTTTCAAGCCGGAACCGATCTTTAAAGCCGTCGAAACAGTTCGGAAAGACGATCGATCCGAAGTGGTAGTCCTCGCCGCTGCCGGCCGGCGATTCAATCAAGCCGAGGCGTTGCGATTTTCGAAAGCGGACCAGGTGATTCTGATCTGCGGCCGTTATGAAGGCATCGACGAACGCGTCATCGAACATCTGGCAACGGCGGAAATTTCAGTCGGCGATTTCATCCTGTCGGGCGGCGAGATTGCGGCGGCGTTGGTGGTCGATGCCGTTACGCGATACGTCCCGGGAGTTGTGGGAAAGGAGGAGTCCATTTTGCGGGATTCGTTTTCCGATCCGGCAGCTTTAACGCAACTGGTAGAACATCCGCACTACACCAGACCGGCCGAGTTCCGAGGATGGAAAGTACCGGAAGTTCTCATCTCGGGCGACCACGAAGCCGTTCGCAAGTGGCGCGACGAGGCTGCACTGAAAAAGACAACAACGAATAGGCCGGATTTATTGAATTTCGAATTTAGAGATGAAAAGGATGATCAAACACGCTAAATTCGAAATTCGCAATTCGAGCTCGGATTGAGGTTTTATGAACGCACTCGATATGGTTGAGAAACAGCAACTCCGCACGGACATACCCGGCTTCAAGCCGGGCGATACCGTCAAAGTTCACGTCAAGATCAAGGAAGGCGACAAAGAGCGCATCCAGGTGTTCGAAGGCATTTGTATTGCAATGAAACATGGTGGTGCTCGGGCGACGTTCACGGTGCGCAAGATTTCCTTCGGGCATGGTGTAGAGCGAATTTTTCCGCTTCACTCGAAGGTCATCGACGAGGTCGAGGTTGTCCGCTCCGGACGCGTACGCCGCGCCAAGCTCTACTACATCCGTGAGTTGCGTGGCAAGGCGGCTCGGATTAAGGAAATCAAGGCTGCTACACATTAAACCCGGGAATTAAGGGAACAGACACCGAATTCTTGCAAGTACCGAATGCGGCGTCTGTCCCCTAAATACATGAATCGCGTTCTCGCCGTCGCGTTTATTCTGTTCTGCTTCGAGATCGGTGTCGTCCTCGTCTTCGTGCCGTGGTCCGCACTTTGGGAAAACAACGTTCTGCTGACCTACTCCATCTCGCTTCGCGGTCTTCTCCTGAATAATTTTGTTCGTGGCGCCGTTTCGGGTCTTGGCGTCGTTGACCTCGCGCTCGGCTTGGGCGAACTCGGCCGCTTCTGGAAATCGATCAAGATCGTCAATCGCAGTACCACAACGGAATGATCCGATACTACGTCACGGACCGGCGGCAGGGTGACATTCTCCGTTTCGCGGAGCGTGCCATCCGTGACGGTGTTGACCTGATCCAAGTGCGCGAGAAGGATTTGCCCGCCCGTCAACTGTTTGAACTGGTATGTGGAATCCGTGATCTCGCTAAAGGCGGGAAGACCCGGGTCCTCGTAAACGACCGGTTGGACGTCTCGCTCGCATCAGAGGTCGAGGGCGTTCATCTCCCCGGTAACGGGTTACCGCCAGACCGCGTTCGGCCGTTTGTAAAGCTCCTTGGTGTTTCCGTGCACACCATTGAGGAAGCGCTCGCTGCCGAACGGGCTCGCGCAGATTTCATTGTCTTCGGCCCGATTTTTGCTACGCCCGGGAAGAACGCTGTTGGCCTCGCCCCGCTCCGGGATGTTGTCGCTGCGGTCAAGATTCCAGTCCTGGCGATCGGCGGAATTACCACCGCAAATGCACAACAAGTACTAACCACTGGAGCGTCCGGCATCGCGGCCATCCGCTTGTTTCAAATCGACTGAATCAAGCGCTGCATCGCCGCTCGCGGATCGGGTTCCATCGTTATCGCTCGGCCAAGTACGACATAGTCGGCGCCTGCGGCGAGCGCCTCGTGGGGAGTGGCTGTGCGCTGTTGGTCATTGAGGAATTGGTCGGGCATGCGGATTCCCGGAGTGATGATTTTGAAGTTCGCATCGACGATTTTTCGTAAGGGCTGAATTTCCCGCGGGGAACAGACAATGCCGTCCACGCCGCAGTCCTGGGCGAGAAGCGCGAGCCGCTCGACCTGCACCTCCACAGGTTGTTCAAGTCCGAGTTCGAACAGGGCAGGCGTGTCGAGGCTGGTCAGAATCGTCACGGCGACAACCCGCGGCCTCTTACTAGCTAATTTTTCATGCAGCTCGCCGACCACCGATTCCATCATCGCGCGGCCGCCGCTGGCGTGAAGCGTCATCATGAGAACGCCCAGTTTGGCGGCTTCGACGGCAGCGCGCGTCACGGTGTTCGGAATGTCGTGAAATTTAAGATCCAGAAAAACCCTGCCCCCCATGTCCACGATCTCGCGCACGATCTCCGGCCCGGCGGCCGTATACAGCTGGCTGCCGACCTTGAACATCCCGGCCAGGTCATGGAGTTCGCGCACCAGGTGCAAGGCCCGCTCGCGGGAGCTGATATCTAGAGCGATGATCATTTTTTCCTTCATTGCTTCATTTGTCCCACAAGCGTGCGAATCGAGGACAGTCCCCTTCTTTTGAGAAATTTCTCCAGATCGTCGAGTACGCGTAACGGAGCTCTTGGATCGTAAAAGCTGGCCGTACCGACCTGAACCGCTGAAGCACCGGCGAGAAAATATTCGACAGCGTCTTCCGCCCGCGTTATACCACCGAGTCCGATCACCGGAATTTTCACAGCGTGTGCACACTGGTGCGCCATGCGCAACGTAATTGGCCGGATGGCCGGTCCTGAAAGACCACCGGTGATCGTGTGCATCCGGGGTTTGAACGTATCCGTGTCGATCGCCATCGCCAGAAATGTGTTCGCGACCGTGAGGGCGTCCGCTCCACCGTCTTCGGCCGCGCGGGCAAGCTCGACAATGTCCGTCACATTAGGCGACAGTTTGACGATGATAGGACGCCCGGTCCGCTCTTTCACAAGTCGCGTCAAATGCTCGGTTGAGCCGGCATTCTGCCCAAAGATCATGCCGCCATGTTTCGTATTTGGACACGAAATGTTTAGCTCGTAACCTGCAATATCATCGCACGCGTTGAGCTTTTCGACGACTTCCACGTAGTCGTCCTCGGTGAATCCGAATACATTTACGAAAATGGCACAGCCGGCTTTTCGCAGAAATGGCATCTTGTCGCGGATGAAGGCATCCACGCCGACGTTCTCCAGTCCAATCGAATTGAGCATTCCGGAGGCCGTGGGATAAAGCCGTGGCGGCAGGTTTCCATCGATCGGACGAGCCGATGTTCCCTTCACGCAAATACCACCGATTCGACGCAAATCAGCGAATCGCTCGAACTCCTCTCCATAACCAAACGTACCGCTGGCAGCGATGACGGGATTGCTCAGGCGGATTCCCGCAAGCTCAACGGTGAGATCCGGAACCTGGCTCATATCCGGTTGAATTATGTCATATAATTTCGGCGCCATGTCACTGAAGCTCAGTTACCAACTGATGACGGCCGAAGAACTCCGAACCACACTGAACCACATGGCCGACGACATCTTGAAGGCAAACGATGGCCGTCCGGTCGTGCTACTCGGTGTTCAACGGCGTGGCGTTCCAATGGCGCGGCGACTGGCTATTCGAATAACGGAGAAAGCTCAACGCGAGCCTCAGATTGGAAGTCTCGACATTAATTTGTACCGGGATGACCTTACCCGAGTTGCCTTCCAGCCGGTAGTCCGAAAGACGGATGTGCCGCCGAATATTGATGACAGAGATGTGATTCTCGTCGACGACGTACTCTATACCGGCCGCACTATCCGCGCTGCGCTCGACGCGCTCTGCGATTTCGGCCGCATGCGGACAATTCAGCTTGCCGTTCTCATCGATCGCGGTCATCGCGAACTGCCCATCGAAGCTAATTTCGTAGGAAAGAAAATCGCGACAAAGGACAATGAGGTCGTCGAGGTGAAATTGACGGAAATCGATGGCGAAGACGGTATCTATGTAATGGAAAAGATATAGGAGATCTGGCTCGCGGAGGTATGCTAAACCGAAAACACCTGCTGGGAATAGAAGACCTCAGTCGCGATGAGATTCTCGAAATTCTCGACACGGCCGACTCCCTTCAGGAAGTATCGACACGCCCCATAAAAAAAGTCCCTACGTTACGCGGCAAAACGATCATCAATCTTTTCTTCGAAGCGTCGACTCGGACACGGACGTCGTTTGAAATCGCAGCGAAGCGGCTTTCTGCTGATGTGGTGAACGTTTCGCAGTCGACCAGCAGCGTTTCAAAGGGCGAAACGCTGATCGACACGGCAAAGACACTGGATGCGATGGCTGCGGATTGTGTCGTCATCCGGCACTTCGCTTCCGGAGCGCCCCACACACTCGCCAAGCTCACCAAGGCTTCAATCATTAATGCGGGAGACGGCGCTCATGAACACCCGACGCAGGCCCTGCTCGATGCCTTCACGATTCGCCAACGGAAGGGCCGGCTGAACGATCTCAGGGTGGCCATCATCGGCGACATTGCGCACAGCCGTGTCGCCCGATCGAATCTGCACTTATTGACGAAATTCGGGGCGCACGTCTGGCTTTGCTCAACACCGACATTGATGCCGGCCTCTGTGGAAAAGATCATTTGCGAAAACCGCCAATTCATCCACTTGACCAATTCCATGGAGGAAGCGGTTCATGGCGCCGATGTGATCATGATGCTGCGGATACAGTTTGAAAGGATGAATGAGTCTTTCTTCCCGACAGAGCGCGAATACTTCCGCTACTTCGGGCTCGACCGGGAGCGCGTGGAGCAGGCAAAACCGGACGTTATCATCATGCATCCCGGACCGATGAATCGCGGTGTCGAAATCGCGACAGATGTGGCTGATGGCCCATACTCGGTAATCCTCGATCAAGTCTCGGCCGGTGTCGGCGTCCGCATGGCCATTCTGTATCTTCTCCTGGGGGCCTGATGGATTTGCTCGTACGAAATGGACGGCTCGTCGATCCCGCGCGAAACATCGACACGGTCACGGATTTGGTGATACGCGCCGGGAAAATCCGTGCGATTGGCGCCGCGAATGTTTCCGGGATTCCTGCATTCGATGCCACAGGATTTATTGTCGCTCCGGGCTTTTTCGACATTCACGTCCATTTGCGGGAACCCGGCACTGAAGAAGCGGAGACGATCGCTACCGGAGGAAGCGCTGCTGTTGCCGGAGGATTTACGGCAATTGCCGCGATGCCGAATACGTATCCTCCCAACGACAATCCGTCGATCACGCACTACATTGTCTCGGAAGCCCGCCGTTCGTCGCCCGCACGCGTTTTCCCGATCGGCACCATCACGAAAGCACAAAAGGGTGAAACGCTTGCGGAGATAGGCGAAATGTTCGAAGCAGGCATCGTTGGCGTCTCCGATGACGGCAAACCTGTCATGGACGGCCAGCTTTTTCGCCGCGCCCTCGAATATGCCCAGATGTTCGACATCCCGGTCATCCAGCATTGCGAGGATCTAAACCTTTCCAAAGGTGGCGTGATGCACGAGGGGATGTACTCAACGCGTTTGGGCCTGAAGGGTATTCCGGCGGCGGCCGAAGAGACCATGGTCTCGCGCGACTTGATCCTCTCGGACATGACCGGTGGAAAGTATCACATAGCTCACCTTAGCACCCGGCGATCCGTTCAGATGGTCCGCGACGCCAAGGGACGCGGGCTGCGGGTTTCCGCTGAGGTGACCCCGCATCACTTCACGTTGACGGATGCCGCCGTCGCGGATTACGACACCAATGCCAAAATGAGTCCTCCGCTGCGCTCGGCTGACGATGTTGCCGCTGTGCTGGAGGGAATTCGCGACGGCACCATTGACGCCATCGCCAGCGACCACGCCCCGCATCACATCAACTTGAAGATGCTCGAATTCGACCGGGCACCGTTCGGCATTACCGGCTTGGAAACGGCCGTCGGCCTCGCGCTGACAAGGCTTCAGCTTCCCATCCGGCGGCTGATCGAGCTATTCTCAACGAACGCCCAGAAAATCATGAAAGTCGCTCCGTGGGGTTTGTTCGAGGGAAGCGACGCGGACCTCACGGTGCTGGATCTTAACCGGGCGTGGACTTTCGACGTCCATCAATC
>QHXC01000010.1 GCA_003222815.1 Acidobacteriota bacterium
CGTCACATCACCGAACAAGCCTCCGAGGAAGGAAAATGCAATCACCGTCAGATTCAACATCACCGGTGCGAACGCCGGCGCAGCGAACCGTTGAAGGCTGTTGAGAACGCCCATCATGAGAGCGGAAAGACTGATCAAGAAGATATAGGGAAACATGATCCGGTTGAGCGTTGCAGTCAGTTCCATCTTTCCCGGTGTGCCGGAGAATCCAGACGCGAAGACACTCACGATGAATGGGGAAAAAATGATGCCAAGCGCGGTGAGACCCGTGAGAAAAATGGTAATCATGGTCAGCATCGCGTTCGCGAATTCCCATGCTTCCTTTTTCTTGTCTTCGGCCAGGTAACGTGAAAACACGGGAATGAAGGCGGCGCTCACGGCACCTTCGCCAACCAGACGTCTAAGGAGATTCGGGATCAGGTACGCAACCGTATATGCGTCGTTCGCGGTTCCGGCGCCAAGGAGAAAGGCCACGCGCGAATCCCGGATATATCCAAAGATTCGACTGAGAATGGTGGCCACGCTGATTACCGAAGCAGACCTGAGGAGGTGTCGGTGTTCGCTCATTTCAAATGAACATTGGACATTGGTCACCGGACATCTTACATTGGCCATCATCATCGGCCATTGACCATTTTTAATCGTTCATTGGTCATTGACCGTTGACCATTTATCATTTTAAAGACGGTGATCCGCGTGAAACTAAGCCAGATTGCTTCACGTCTAGACTGCATGTGGACCGGCAACGGCAACGTCGAAATCGTCCGCGTGCTGGGAATCGACGAGGCCGGTCCTGGCGACTTGACGTTCGTATCGAATCCCAAATACGCTTCAAAGGCAAGGACGACCAAAGCCAGCGCCGTCATTGTCTCGCCCGACTTTCCTGAGATTCCCGCGCCGTCATTGCGCCACGCCAATCCCTACCTGATTTTCGCTCGCGCCATCGAGTTGTTCTACGAGGCGCCGCGGCTAGCGGCGGGCATCGATTCGGCGGCGCGAATTGCGGCAACTGCAATGATCGGCGAAGGCGCTTCGATTGGGCCGTTTGTTGTCATTGAAGACAATGTCCAGATCGGAAGGAACTCCACGATCTATCCCTTCGTGCACATCGCGCGCGGGGCGCGAATCGGCGACCATTTCAAGGCTTACGCGAACGTGTCGGTCCGCGAGTTCTGCCAGATCGGCAACAACGTCATCCTTCAGGACGGGGCCAGAATCGGCGCCGACGGCTTTGGATATGCGAAGAGAGACGACGGCAGCTACTACAAGATCGCGCAGTCCGGTATCGTCGTGTTGGAGGATGATGTTGAGGTCGGCGCAAACGCAACGATCGATCGCGCCACGATTGGCGAAACGCGCATTCACCGCGGGGTCAAGATCGACAACCTCGTCCAGGTCGGCCACTCTTCCGAGGTCGGAGAGAACACGCTGCTCTGCGCTCAGGTCGGATTGGGCGGCAGTTCCAAGGTCGGCCGCAGCGTCATCTTGACCGGACAGGTCGGCGTCGCCGGGCATCTTGAAATCGGGGATCGCGTCGTCGCAACGGCCCAGTCGGGAATTCCTAATTCCGTCGAACCGGATAAAATCATTTCCGGCTATCCTGCCATTGAAAACAGGCTTTGGCTGAAAAGCTCGGCGGTATTCAAACGCCTGCCCGAGTTGCTGAAGCGAATCGAAGCGCTGGAAAAGAACGGAGCTCAATCCGGCTCGCCAAAATCTTCTCCGTGACCGTGGTACGGAAGTCTAGGCGTTTCGCCGGGCAGTGGAGGCAAGCTGAAGTTCCTGGGAACGACGCTCGCCGATCTGCTGACGCCACATCGCGTAATACAGACCTTTGAGCTCGAGCAGATCCTCATGCCGGCCGGACTCGATAACGCGGCCGCGCTCCAAAACGTAGATCTTGTCTGCATGCAGCACCGTCGAAAGACGATGGGCGATAAGGATAGTGATCAGGTCCTTCCGCATGGACACGTCGCGGATCGTCTCACTAATCTCCTCTTCAGTCAGCGAGTCCAGCGATGAAGTCGCTTCGTCGAAGACCAGGAGATTCGGACCCCGCAACAGTGCGCGTGCGATCGAAAGTCTCTGCTTCTCTCCTCCGGACACTTTGACGCCGCCTTCGCCGATCACCGAATCCAACCCCTTGTCGGCCCGCGCCAGCAGGCTCTGACATGCGGCTTTCTTCAAGACGGCCATACACTCCTGGTCGGAAGCACTCGGATTCACAAAAAGAAGATTTTCGCGAATCGTGCCCGAGAAAAGCTGTGTGTCCTGCGTGACCAGTCCGATACGCTCGCGCAGAGCATCGAGGTCGATGTCGTCGATCGAGAACCCGTCGTACCGGATGTCACCCGACCGCGGGCGGTAAAGACCGACGAGAAGCTTGACCAGCGTGGTCTTGCCCGATCCCGACGGTCCAACAAACGCAACCGTCTCGCCAAGCGAAACAGTGAAAGAGATGCCGTCGAGAGCTTTTGTTGTCGCTGACTGATGCTGAAATGCAACGTTGTCGAATTCAACCTGGCTGACGCTTGTCAACCTCACTGGCTTGACCGGACGCGGCTCCTTCGGTGTGTTCAGAATATCTTCGAAGTTTTTCAGCGAGACTTCGGTCTCGCGGTAGACATTGATCACGTTTCCAACTTCCTGGAGCGGACCGAAGATGAAAAAGGAGTAGATGAACAAGGAGAAGAACTGACCGACCGTTATCTGCTGGGCATATATCAGGTACAACATCATGAACATGATGCTGGTCCGCAGCGCATTCACCGAGGTCCCCTGAACGAAGCTGAGACTCCGCAGGTAGCGCACCTTCTTCAGCTCGAGTTCCAGAATCTTGCCCGTCGTGCTATTCAGCCGCTTGATCTCCTGTTGTGCAAGGCCGAGGCTTTTCACCAACTCGATATTCCGCAGTGACTCCGTGGTCGCACCCGCCAGCGCCGTTGTTTCCGCCACAATTACTTTTTGGATCTTCTTAATCTTCCGGCTCAGCACCGAACTGAGGATTCCAAGCACCGGCACGGTCAGGAAATAAACAGGTGCGATAAGCCAGTGGACCGTGAAGGCATAGACCATCACAAAAACAATACCTACCAGCGATATGAAAAGGATGTTGATGGAAGCGTTGATTAGCCGCTCGACATCGGTTCGAACCTTTTGAAGTTTGCCCAGCGTCTCGCCGCTGCGTTGATCCTCAAAGACCGAATACGGCAGTTCGAGGGAATGGCGAATGCCGTCCGAATAGATCTGCGCGCCCAGCCGTTGGGTAATGACGTTCGTAAAATAGTCCTGGAAGTTCTTCGCCACACGCGACACAAACGCCACGCCCACAGCTGCGCCAAGCAGCAGGCTGACGCCACGGATAAACTCCGACGTCGTGTACTGGCTGTACTTCGTCGCGTATTGATCGATGACATACCGGAAGATGAGCGGGTCCATCAGCGAAAAGATCTGGTTGATGGAGGCAAGCACCAGTGTCAGCGCGACGAGTTGCCAGTACTGTTTGAGATAGGAATATAGAAGTTTCATCTCGGAACTTGGTCTTTCCTGAGACAGTTATTTAGCCGCGAATTGCGCGAATTACGCGAATGGGCCGCCACAATTATTGCTCTTGAAAACGGCGGTAATTCTCTGCGGCCCATTCGCGTAATTCACGCAATTCGCGGCTAAAGTTGGTCCTACACCGTTCTTCCTCCCTCGCCCGGGGATTTCCGCGACACTACTGCCTGAGCCGCGGCCAAACGTGCGATCGGCACGCGATAGGGCGAGCAACTGACGTAATCCAGACCGACCTGGTCGCAAAACTCCACCGAAGACGGATCACCACCGTGCTCACCGCAAATCCCGATTTTCAGGTTGTGCCTTGTCGCGCGGCCCCTTTCAACGCCCATCTTCATCAGTGCGCCCACACCCTCGCGATCCAGCTCCTGAAAGGGATCCGACGTCAGGATGCCTTTGGCCATGTAGTCGCCAATGATCTTGCCCGAGTCGTCGCGCGAGAATCCAAATGCTGTCTGCGTCAGGTCGTTTGTGCCGAATGAGAAGAACTCGGCCGTCTCCGCAATCTGGTCTGCAACAATGACAGCCCTTGGCAGTTCGATCATCGTGCCGGTCATGTATTCCACCTTCACGCCGGTTGCTTTAAACACTTCCTGGGCCACGCGGTCAACGATCGCTTTCTGCTCCTGAAACTCCTTGGGCAAACCGACGAGCGGAATCATGATCTCCGGCTTGACGGTCTTTCCTGCCTTCCGGACCGTGCATGCCGCCTGGAAGATGGCGCGGCACTGCATTTCAGAAATCTCCGGATAGGTGATTCCAAGCCGGCAGCCGCGATGCCCGAGCATCGGATTGAATTCATGCAGCGCCTCGACGCGCTGGAGCAGTTTTTCCTTCTCTTCAATCTCTTTTGCCGGACCGTTTTTCGCTCGCAGCGTCGCGACTTCCACCATCAGTTCTTCCCGTTTCGGAAGGAACTCATGCAACGGCGGATCCAGCAACCGTATCGTGACCGGCAGGCCGTCCATGGCACGGAACAAGCCCTCGAAGTCGGCTCGTTGGAATGGAAGGAGCTTGGCGAGTTCCTCGCGCCGCTCAGGCTCTGTGTTCGACAGAATCATCTTTTGGACGTGCGGCAGCCGGTCTTCCGCAAAAAACATATGCTCGGTCCGGCACAGCCCGATTCCTTCGGCGCCGAACTTTCGTGCGACTTCGGCATCGCGAGGAACGTCGGCATTCGCGCGGATTCCCAGACGGCGGATCTTGTCGGCAATTGCCATGAATTCGGCAAAATCGCCGCTGGCGGGATCCGGATCGATTGTGGGAACTTCGCCTTCGAACACTTTTCCGGTGGAGCCTTCGAGCGTGATCCAGTCGCCCTCGTGGAGTTGCTTGCCTCCGGCGGTCAGGACCTTATTTCTCTCATCGACTGTGATGGACTCTGCGCCGACCACACAGCATTTCCCCATTCCACGGGCAACTACAGCCGCGTGGCTGGTCATTCCGCCGCGTGAAGTCAGAATTCCAACAGCGACCTCCATGCCGTGAATATCGTCGGGGACCGTTTCCTTGCGAACCAGCACGACACGGCCCTTCGGAGCCATCTCCACCGCGTCGTCGGCTGAGAAGACGATCCTGCCGCTGACGGCGCCCGGCGACGCCGGCAGGCCCTGAGTCAGCTCCTTCACCTTTGCTTTAGGATCGAGAATGGGATGCAACAACTGGTCGAGTTGCGATGGTTCGACGCGCATGACCGCATCTTCGGGCGTAATCAACCCCTCGCGCACCATCTCTGCGGCGATCTTCACGGCTGCCTTGCCTGTGCGCTTCCCGTTTCGAGTCTGCAACATATACAGGCGTCCTTCCTGAATGGTGAACTCGAAATCCTGCATATCGCGATAGTGACGCTCGAGGCGATCGGTGATTTCGCGGAGTTGCCTGTAGCACTCGGGCATGACGCGTTCAAGCTCGCGAATGGGCGTCGGCGTGCGGATGCCGGCAACGACGTCTTCGCCTTGGGCGTTGATCAGAAACTCACCGTAGAATTCCTTTTCTCCAGTCGAGGGATTGCGCGTGAACCCCACGCCGGTGCCCGAAGTGTTACCCATGTTTCCGAACACCATAGTTTGCACGTTCACTGCCGTTCCCAGTGATTCGGAAATCTTATTCATGCGCCGGTAATGAATCGCGCGAGGATTATTCCAGGAACCAAATACCGCGTTAATCGCGCCCTGAAGCTGCTGGCGCGGATCGTTCGGGAAGTCGGCCTTCGTCTTTTCCTTTACGAGGGCCTTGTAGGCGAGGACGATCTCTTGTAACGCTGCAACTGGAATTTCCGTATCGAGCTTTGCGTTTGCCTTCTGTTTGATGTGATCGAAAATTTCGTCGAAGTCGCGCTTATTAATTTGAAGCACGACGTTTCCGTACATTTGAATGAAACGGCGATAGCTGTCCCACGCGAACCGGTCGTTGCCGGTGCGGGTGGCGAGCGCCTTGACGGTTATGTCGTTGAGGCCAAGGTTCAGGATGGTGTCCATCATGCCTGGCATCGAAAATTTCGCGCCCGAACGGACGGAGACGAGCAGCGGACGGTCGGTCGATCCCAGCTTCTGCTCGGTGAGCCCCTCGAGCCGCGCCAGGGCTTCATCGATCTGTCGCTGGATATCTTCACCAAGCCTGCCGTTGTTCTCGTAGAAGATTCGACAGACCTCCGTGCTGATCGTGAACCCCGGTGGGACAGGAAGTCCGGCATTCGTCATTTCTGCCAGGCCCGCGCCTTTGCCGCCCAGCGTGTCTTTCATGTCGCCCTTGCCGTCGGCCTTGCCGCCGCCAAAAAAATAAACGTATGTCTGCATAATGATTGATTCTCCTACGGCTGCGAATGACGCCAATGACGCCAATTCTCGTTGGCGTCATTGGCGTCATTCGCGGCTAGACTATCGTTCCGAATAATGCCGAATCCAGTATTCGTTCAGTTCGTGCAGGTTTCTCACGGCGCGATCCACTCCGCCGCCGTCACCATCGAGCGGGTTTTTCAGTATCCACCACACCAATTCGACGACTTCCCCCAGAATCCCGGTTGCGTTTCGGTGGTCGCACCCGCTACAGAGCACCGCCTGAAGGCCGGGCGCCAGAAAACGCTCATCCCCGGCTTCAAGCCTTTTTGCACAGGCGGAACAGACAAACAAATCCGGAAAGACACCCGCCAGCCGCAGCATCGAGACTTCGAAGTAACAGGCAGCGAATTCGATCGGACATCCCTGCTCCAGAGCTCGAGCGGTCACGCGTACCAACCGGAAAACCGCATCTTGCGGTTCGTGCTCCGGAAGAAATCGATCGACCAACTCGATCAGGCGCCCGGCGCAAACGGCCCGATCGTAGTCCTGGAATAGCTTCATCGGCGAATCCAGGAGGTCGGCCGACTGGATCCGCACCAGATCCCGGTTTTCCTTCTCGAAAAACTGAATTCGCGAATGCGCCATTGGCTCCAGCGACGCGCCGAACCGATTTGTCATCTTGCGGGCGCCGTTGGCCACGCCCCGGAGCTTTCCGTGATCGCGGCTGAAAAATGCCACGATCCGATCGGCCTCTCCGAGCGGGTACGTCTTCAATATAATCGAGTCGCTCTGATGGAGAGGCATACTGGCTTTTCCGTAAGCTTGCAACTTAGCATGCCTGATGGACGCGATGCCACACAACACTGATGTCGTCGGTCTTGGCCTCAATGCCATGGACACGATCTGCGTCGTGCCACGGTTTCCAAGGCCGAACACCAAGATCCACCTTCGCGAGGTCCGCGTGGAGCCCGGGGGACAGGTGGCTACCGCACTCGCAACCTGCACAAGACTCGGATTGAGGGCGCGATATATCGGTTCTGTGGGAACCGACGACTGGGGAAAAGCTCAACTGGCCAGCCTTCGCGCGGAGAATCTCGATCTTCATGTGCGCGAAGTCGAAGAGGCCGGCAGCCAGGTCGCGATCATCCTTCTTGAAGAGGGCGTCGGCGAGAGAACGATTCTCTGGCGC
>QHXC01000694.1 GCA_003222815.1 Acidobacteriota bacterium
GAACCGTAGAAGGAATTGTGCTTCGGGCTGGCACATCCGAGCCAATTGGCGCCGCGCAAATCACTCTCAGGAACTTGGCGCCAACTGTTCCCGGGGGAGCGGTGCCTCCCGAGTTATCGGCAACCAGCAATCCCGAAGGCCGATTTCGAATCGAAAACGTTCCCCCCGGCTCCTACCTTGCAGAAGCCCGGCGTGAAGGCTATTTCGGGTTGTTCTTCGGGCGCATAACCCAGGCTGACGTAATCGAGATCACTGTCACCCCAAGACCTCAAAGCCTTTCGTTTTCCATGTTTCCCGGAGGCGCCATTAGCGGCACGATTCTCGACCCCAATGGCCAACCGGCGGCAGGGGTTTCTGTTTCCCTGCTCCGGTTGGTCTATGGAGACGGAGGAAAAGTCTTGCTGGTCACTGAACAAGAAGTAGCGACGAAGGCTCGAGGGGACTATCGCATCTCGGGGATTTCTCCTGGCAACTACTACCTTCGCGCGAAACGGCGTGTAACGCCCACCCCCGCGTCGCCAGAGAATTCCGAGTTCCTTGCCTATTTTCCCGGCACGACGGATGCTGCTCAGGCTGAAGCCGTGTCGGTTGCTTCTGGACAGGAATCATTTCCGCCTGATATCAAGCTTCAGACTATTCCGACCGTGCGCTTGTCCGGCAACATTGTGAATTCGTGGACGTCAGTTCCGCCGGGAGACTCGCCCGCAACAGCGTCGAATCTCGCCTTGTGGACAAGCTTCTTTGTGGTGCCTCGGGATCCCAGTGCTCCAAGAGATATTAGCCCGGCGCCTCTGCAGAATGTGGCCAGGGACCCCTCGAATGGACAGTTCGAAATTCGTGGAGTGGCGAAAGGTACCTATAATCTGTTTGCGAGGATTCAAATCGACTCGACCCATTCCTTTGACACGGGCCGCACTCCCATTGATGTCGTGGAATCGGATCTCAAAGGCGTAACGCTTATGGTGTACCCACCAACAGATCTGAATGGCCGCGTTGTCATTGACAGGGATGCCTCCACCCTGCTTCCTAAAATCATGGAAGCCTACATGAATCTTTGGTCTGTGGATGGTCTTGGCGGAGGTCGAGTTGCGCAGGTGGATTCCAACGGGAATTTCACCTTACCTGGCGTTACAGATGGCCGGTACAGACTGACTTCTCCGACATCACGTGCCGTGAGCGCCTGCCTTTCCGACATTCGGCAAGGGGGGCGAAGCATAATGGATGACGGGATCATTACTGTCGACGGGGGCAAGGCTGACCCCATCCAACTCAATATTGATGCAGTTTGCGGAGGTGTGAAAGGGACCATCGTCGACCTTGACGGCCTGCCCACCAGTGCATTTGTTGTCCTTGTTCCTGACGTTGCCCGCCGCCGGAATCCAGTACTCTACAAACGAACAGAGTCGAATGCTGGGGGGACATTCACCCTCCTGGGAATTCCACCCGGCACGTACAAACTGTTTGCCTGGAAAACCAGTCCCGATGGGGCTGAACAAACTCCCGAGTTTCTTTCAAAATTCGATTCGGGCGGACAGACTATCATTGTGGGGCCCGGAAGCTCCTCCGAGGTCCATTTGCAGGTGATTCCGTAGGCTGCAACCAGTGCTGGATCTGCCTCGCAACAATTAACCCAACACGGACATAGGGACCTCGCTACGTTAGGTAGGATAAGCCGGAAGGCATGGTTTAAGCAGGAATCCGCGTCTTATAAAGCTGCCAATCATAAACGCTGGGGGACTACTCGTTAGTTATCCGGGCACTTGTCCGAGATACCGTTAGCGTTCATCGGAAATGTGACTTAAACCTATCTGTGGTAGAAGTTCGGGAGAAACCGCTTCCGGCCAGTCCGTTGCAGAATACCTCCGTCTA
>QHXC01000711.1 GCA_003222815.1 Acidobacteriota bacterium
ACCGTCCTGGCGGGTGGACAGTCCGCCAGGTTGTCCACCACCTTGCCGAGAGCCACATGAATGCCTACGTGCGTTTTAAACTCACCCTAACGGAAAAGGAACATAAAGCGGTCGTCGCCGATGAAGCGGCCTGGGCCGAGATGGAGGATTCCCGGCGCGGGCCAATCGCTGTTTCGCTGGATCTCTTCCGGGCACTTCAGCAACGGTGGGTTCTGGCGATTCAGGCGATCTCGTCCGCGGATTTCGATCGGAAACTGTGGCACCCAGCGTGGGGCACCGTCTCCGTGGACTACCTGGTGCAAGGCTGTGCGTGGCATGCCCGCCACCACATCGCCCACATCACCAGCCTTCGCGAACGCATGGGCTGGGTATCCTCCACCCGAACGGAACCATAATAAACGAGCCGGAGCGCCGAATAGTTTGTAGAGACGCCGGGGCCCAAACGATCACCCTAAAAAAGGAAATGGTCGCTGTACCTCTGCTCCTTTGATCCAGCCCTTTCGGAATGTCTCGGTCCGTTGCCCGTCCCGAGGCGGCGGCTGGTGGGCGCTACCCGCTACCGGGTCTTACTCCCGATAGCACCGACCGTTGATTGGATTCATCGGCCGGCCCCAGCTTCCTAGTCCGACGAACAAAGCTTTTAAACCCCATCCGTCGATCATCTGCCGGTATTCAAAGTCGCATGAACTACAACGACCGACGTGAAATTTGCCAGAACCACACAGTGTCGTAGTTACAAGGCTCGGTCGGTTCAATCCCTTGTGCTGAGCCGATCATGTTCTGTTCTCCTCTACGGTTCTCGCAGGGCAAGGTTCTCCAGGGTCGTTGTGGTGCGATCAAAGTCCGGCAGAGTTCTCAGCGGACCCCATCCTGTAAGCAGCGTCAGGCGCGGCTGCAGCACTGCTTTAAAGAACGTTACTGACCTGAGACAATCATTTTTTACGGTCTGTTTCGCGGTGGCGTCGTGAAGGACAGACTCGAAGCTCTCATTGAACAAATGCTGGACCGCGGAGTCCGGCTGGACGACGCACTGGAAGAATTCGAAAAGCGATTTCTCCAGACGGCGCTAGCGCGGACTGCTGGGAATCAGTGTAAGGCGGCGGAATTGGTTCACGTTCACCGCAACACGCTGGCGCGAAAAATCATTCAGCATAGGCTCAAGCAGACAGGTCAAGACGCACCCAAGGTGCGCTGAACTAAAGCAGGTTAGCCTGGCGGTGGATCTACGGTGAGCGACACAGAGCAACCACAGATTCCGCACGAGATCGCGCGTTACTACGAAGAGGTGGCGGAGGAGCGGCGCCTGTTGCAAGGCCCGTCACAGCTGGAGTTCGCTCGCACGCAGGAGTTGGTGCTTCGCTATCTCAATGGTCCACCCGCCACCATCCTGGATGTTGGCGGTGCGGCCGGTGAATACGCCCTCTGGCTCGCCGCGAAGGGCTATGTCGTGCATCTCGTCGATCCGGTGCAGCGGCTGGTCGACGAGGCCCAGCGTCGAAGCGACGCATCACAAAGCCCGATTCGAAGTTGTCGCCTGGGAGATGCACGCAGGTTAGAGTTCGCCGATGACGCCGCAGATGGGCTATTGCTTCTGGGCCCTATGTATCACCTCACACAACAAGCGGAACGCTTGCGTGCAGTTCGGGAGGCCTACCGAGTGCTCCGGCCCGGTGGCGTTATGTTTGCCGCTGCGATTTCCCGGTTTGCTTCAGCGTTGGATGGTGTATCACGGGATCTGTTTGCAGATCCCGCATTCGCAGCGATCGTGCAGCAGGATTTGTCACAGGGACAACATCGAAACAATACCGAGAAATGGGCCTACTTCACGACGGCATACTTCCATCGGCCAGAAGAGTTTCGCGCTGAGATAACCTCGGCTGGCTTCAAATGTGAACTCGTGTTGGGGATAGAGGGGCCGGGCTGGATACTGCCGGACTTTGAGGACCGGTGGGCCGATCCGAGAAAGCGGGAAGTCCTAATGCAAATTGCCCGTGCGCTGGAGAACGAACCATCGATCGTCGGACTCAGTGCTCATCTATTAGCGGTGTGCCGGAAAGAGGCCGTCAAATCTTGACCCTGTATCCAGATTCAGCCTGTCGAAGCACCTTTCCGTTTTTCGCTGTTCGGGCGTAGGATGAGAAAAGTTCGGGCTTTAGCCCGCGTTCAACAGGGGGAGAGGGGCGTCAGCGAGGCACGACAGGCAGTGCGAACGCCGTGAACGTCAGTCCGGCCGTGGTGAGCACCCACTGCCGGCCATCGAGCATGTAGGTGACGGCGGCCGAGCCCCAGACCGGTGCGCCTGTCTGAAATCGCCACAGTTCTTTCCCAGTCGTAGCCTCGAACGCGTAGAAGTACCCATCGTTATCGCCGGTGAACACCAATCCGGAGGCCGTTGACATCAGGCCGCCGGTCAAGTCGAGAGAAACAGTGGACGGATACGCGCGGTAGCGGTGTTCCCAACGTCGCTGGCCCGTGGTCGGGTCGATCGCCCGAAGCG
>QHXC01000011.1 GCA_003222815.1 Acidobacteriota bacterium
ATTGAACATTGGTCAGATATATCCCAGCCTTCATCGACAAGGTCCCCCTCGGCGACCAGGCGGTCGCGTGGCACGTACACAAACACGCCATCGGCCATATGGCTATTCGAGATGACGCGATAAATGTCCACCTCCATCAATCCGTCTTTCAACTTGAGATGCTCGTCGACGGCCTTGATCTTGATCGGTTTCGGATTCCTTCCGAGAGCATCCGGAAAGATCGTGGCCGGCCGAGCCGCCATTTCTTTGAAGAGATCCACGTTGCCCCGATGCGTGATGATCGTCAAACCTTCGGCCACAGCGGTACGCAGGCCGCCGCTATGATCGAAGTGGTGATGGGACACGATGCACTCGGTGAGCGGCTTAGAGGACACAAGAGATCGGGCCTTGTCGATGATTGCCTTGGTTAACGCTTCGCTGCCGTAGCACTCAAAAAGCGTCGTATGATCATCAAATTCGAATAGCGTGGAATTGCCCCCCTGGCCTTTTAGAAACCAAATACCCTTGGCGGTCGTGATATCGACGAGCTGCAACTTACCCACGTTGCGAAAGTTGCTGACCTTCGTCGCGGGGTCCAGCGCCGTCCGCATGATCGTGACGGGGTTGTTGAGCATCTCGATGCGTCGCGCCTTCACCACAGCATCTGCAGCCCGCGCCGGTCTACCGTCTGCGCCCATATTGAATGCGATGTCTCCGTCCGACACCTGATTGACGCGGACTTCCCCGGTCATGTTCCGTGCGTATGCGAAGACGAAATCTTGCACCAGGCGCTGCTCGAGGCACATCCTGCCGTGCTCCAGGTCCATCGTCCGCCGGACGCCACTGGTATTGATCCCTTCTGCGGTGCATCTGGCGCGGCGGTGATGTTCCCGCCTCCATTCTGGTAGGCGAGCTGGCCATAGCCACCTTATCGATACTCGCGCACTAATGCAACTCGCTGAGTGTTGGTAGGCGGGCTCTTCGGGGATCAGGCTTTGTTGACCATCCAGGCGGAAAAACTCTTCAGGAAGTCTTTGAAGCCTTCCAGGTGTTGCGGCGGGAATTGGTATTTCACATCGGCGCCTTCGAGTGTTTTCTCGAAACAACTGAGCCAAACCTGGCGAGCCCGCTCGTCGATCTCAAAGGGAAGATGCCTGGCCCTCATGCGTGGCGGGCCGTACCTTTCAGAGTAGAGGGGTGGTCCTCCCAAAATAGTCACGAAAAATGCAGCCGACTTTTTCGATGCTTCGTCCATGTTGGATGGGAAAAGGCGTCGGATCTCGGACTTCTCGAGTTCCTTATAAAAATCCGACATCATCTTGAAGATGTTGCCTTCGCCCATGATTCCATAGATTTCGCTGTTGGGGCCGGACCCCTGAGGAGGCCCCCCGGGAGGCGTATGAATGACCCGTTCCATCTCAGCCTTATTCTAACGAAGGTGAAGAGAATATCGATCCCTTTACGTTTCGCTTTCCTGTTTAATCCTGACGGTCGGTATCGATACTACTGAGTACGCGAACCGCTTGTATTTATAAATTCTGTCGCCCAAGAGCGACAAGTCGCCCAAAGGCGACACCTTCCACCGCCTCCCTTTCGCCTCAAACTCTTGACAACTCAGTCAAACCTGTGGCGTTAGCAGCGGAAGCCGACGTGCCATATAGGCGCGTCATGAAAGCAACCGCCACAAAGCAAACTATCGATCGAACGGGAAATCGCCTCGATCATTTCCAATCCCGACAGGTTTATTGAAGCCTCGACGGTAATGATTTCCGTTTCGTCTGCAATCCCCGATGACTTCACGAACATCATTTCCATCGCATCGGGAATGAAATCCGCCGGCGAGACGGTTTTCTCCATCCCACAAATGATCATCGATGTGACGGCCACGATCCCTTCCATCACGGACAGACTCCTTTCCGTTCCGGACAAAATCGTTTGCGGCGCGGCGAAGATCCTTTCCGTGACGGAAATGATTTTGTTCGAGACGGAAATGATTCTTTGAAAGACGGAAAAGATCATTTCCGCCGCGGACCGAACTTTCTGCGCCTCGCACCAAACCCTCTTCGAGACGGACGCTATTGTTTCCTTCATCGAAGCATTCATTTCCATCGCGGACACACTCATTCCCGCGAAGGAGAGACGTCTTTCCATGGCGGACACGATGATTTCCGCCTCGGACACGAGTCTCGTCGCGACAGCAATATGTGTCCCCGTGCCGGAAAGAACCCTCGGCGCTGTGCCGGCGGGTGGGTTT
>QHXC01000012.1 GCA_003222815.1 Acidobacteriota bacterium
GCGGATATCGCATCTATGATGTGGAAGCGGCCTGTTATATTCCAGAAGCTGAACCAGTACTGGAAGGGAGAGTCATCTATACGCTGCGCACGAAACACAGAAAGTCACCAAAAAGCAAAACAGCGAAGCTGGTGAGCGGTCGCGAGTAATCTAGGTCCCTCTTGGTGGCGACAAATTTCCCAAAATGGTCAAATTGTCACGCCGCGAGAAAGTTTCCGAAATGG
Source organism: Acidobacteriota bacterium (assembly GCA_003222815.1). Lineage (GTDB taxonomy): Bacteria > Acidobacteriota > Terriglobia > 20CM-2-55-15 > 20CM-2-55-15 > 20CM-2-55-15. The sequence goes on from QHXC01000012.1 coordinate 225, forward strand.
TGACTTTCAAGCGGCGACGAAGCGCGATTCCATGAACTAATCCAGCGTGCGATCGAGACGGCGCCATGCAACAGCCACCGGAGACTGGCGGCCGCAACATCATCAGGCAGTCGCGGATCGAGGGCGAGGATAGGAATTTCATCGCGCCAAGCAAAGCTTGGGGAAGGGGGAATCTAGTGAGTGGATGAAACCTTTCAAAAAGGATCCAACTGGTGAAAGTCCAGTCCGGCTAAAGCCGTTCACAAAATGGTCAAATTTTCGCGAAGCCCAAGGGGACGCGGGCTAGAGCCCGCGCCCCCTTCGCGGTATGAGGCGCACTCGCTACCTCTAGCCGGCGGCAGTCCAGCGATGGCGATGCCTGGGATACATCCGAAACGTATGCATCGCCTCCTGGACAAGGCTGTGAACTACGGCAGCGGCACTATCGGGAAAGCGGCAAACCCTCCGTTGGCCTGGAACAGCAGCGTTGTCGCGACGATCGGCGTCTGTGTAGACGTCGTCACCTGCATCGTTCCCCAAAAATTTGCGGGAAGATCCGGAAAGAGTTCAGTGACGAATATCGCCGTCTGGTTACTGGGCGGTAACGTCCTCGTGACGGATGCAAATGGCGCCACGCCACTGGTATCCAGAAGTTCGAACGTCACGGTGGCGGCTGTCGAGTTGGGATTGGCAAATGCCACTGCCGTGCTGCTGTTTACGACGCCGTGTTCGCTGTTTTTTACGGCAATGATCGACTGCCGGGACAGCCGCACGGCGGCGGTAACGCCAGCCTGGCCGAGTTCGCGGGAACCCGTCTCGTTCCCCCCCACATAAGAAGCATCGAACACCCCCGTGGCGGTAACGGGCGCACTCGACGTAACCGTGGCAAAGCCCACCGCCAACGGAGTAGCAGCAGCGAGCTGATCGTCCATAACCAGGAAGCGGGTTTGCCCACCCGAAATCTGGAAGCTGATGACGTTGCCAATTCCCACCAGGTCGCCCATTTCATTCGTAAACAGGCCGACGATGTTAAAGGGCGTTCCATCGGACTTGGTAAACGTGATGGTCACATTGCTATCGGAGGTACCGACTGCAGCGGGATTGGTTACTACTACATACGTGTGCCAGGCAATGCCCGAGGCCACGCCTGCCGCGACCTGCGGCAAGTAGCTCGATGTAGCCTGACCTGAACAAGCCAAGGTAATTGCGAAAATCCAAACCAGGGACGAGATGATTCTTTTCAATGAGTGTCCTCCATTTTGAGTTGTGCTTAGTAAGACCGGCCTCTAAATCGTGCCGCTTGATGGGACAGTGGTTTCAAACGGGGGGGAAAGTAGTGCCCGGAGTGTTGTACTTGGGCACTATACATTACGAGCATGCAGGGACAAGCGGAAACTCATGCCTCCGGTGCGATCAAATCCTCAGCACCGGTTTCCTGCTCGGTTTCACTCGTTGGGCACTTCTTGATAAAGCCTTAGAATGACCACTCATGTCGAATTCCTTTATTCGCGCACGACGTGAGGACGGCTCCGAATGCGTGATCGATTTGATCGAGTTGGAGGATGCATTGGAAGGGGTCGAGCCAGGCGAATACTACTTTCTTCCTGGTTCCGGAAAGGTTGTCTTTTTACCGTCGGAGGATTCCTATGGCCTCGGTGACATCGATGAATCCGATGAGGGTGATGAACATCACGACGACGAACCTGCTCCTGATCCTGACGCTCTGCCGCTGGATCCAATCTCCAGCCGCACCCGTTTTAAATGGATGGAAGATTTCATCACGTCGGTTCATTCCATAACAGCGCAATCGGCTTTGCGCAATGCGCTGCGACAGAAAAAGCCTTTTCGGCATTTCAAAGACGCACTGATGGAATATCCGGCAGTACGCCAGCAATGGTTTCAGTTTCAGGCGGAGCGTGTGAAAGCCGAGGCTGTCGCGCTGATTGAAGGGCTCGGATGGGAAATTCTTGAAGTCTCCGATGCCAGACCCAATCGATCGATTCCCGAAGAAATCGATCCGGCCGAAAGGGTGCCCTCGACCTCCGAAGAATACGAATGGATCCTGCGGGGCGCTTCGGAAATTGCAGCCAGGGGGGGCCGCACACAGCTTGCGTTGCTGCTGAAGGGCTCGAGGGATAAATCCGTGCTCAAACATCATCTCGATCATTCACCCGCTTACGGCAAGTTGTCGTTTCTGACGATCGAGGAGATTCAAAACCGTATCGATCAGGTCATCCGCAAGAACGATCTGCGCGTGGAATTTTTCGGTGACCTGCCGCTCATCGTCCTAACTGATGCTGCGTGGGAACGTGTAAGGCCATGGTCCAACGCGCAGGAATGCGCGGGCGCAGCCGCAGCCGGTGACCGCGCGTTGAGTGAGATCGTGACGGCATGGCGAACTCGCAAGAAGGACGAGCAATATCATCTGCTGGATGCCGTTACTCACCTGGATCATGGAACCGCAAAGCGAATCCTGATGGCCTGGCATGAAGTGGCTGGAAAAGAGGTGCGAGGGCGCATTGAAATGAAGCTTCGGGAATTGAACCTCGAATGACTGTTCTGCGGAAAGAATCAGCAAGGTAGATGATCCCAACTGTGGGCGCGGTCTGTGACCGCGCGCTTATTCTCGCGAGGACAATTTCGGCGTTGCTTCGCCGGTCTTGTATTCGCCGATATCCGGCGGGACTCTCGTTCGAGCGTTCAACTCAACTGTTAGTCTATTTCGTGGCAAAGCGGATCAGCAGAGCGCGGAATCCGCTCACATCAATGAAATGGTGCGGCACGCCTGGGGGGACATAGAGGATGTCGCCCGGATGCACGGCACGGCGGACACCATTGCGAACGGTTTTGCCGTCCACCTGGCCATCGGTCTCAGCCGTAGCTGTCCCCGCCGTCACCACCCAGAGATCTGCCGTACCGTCCTCGTGCGTCAGCGGCGGGTCATCGGGGAGCACGATACGGACATTCGCGCTGGAGCTGAACGGCGCGTTGAACAATCGCGAGTTTGCGACCTTTTTCGCTTCATTATTCTTCCATCGGTTCTGGATGTCGTCGATTGTCCAAAAGGCGGTTTTGTTGGTAGGTGCGTCGGGAATCGCCGCCTGCGCGCCTCCGCGGCCTCTCTGTGTTTCAGGAGCAGCGACAGCCGTTTGGCGGGCGGGGCGCTGCGGATCCTGAATCGTATCGAAGCGAATCAGGAACGCACGGAATCCGCTCGCGTCGACGAAATGGTGTGGCACGCCCGGCGGCACGTACAAAATGTCGCCTGAATGCACCGCTCGACGGGCGCCGTTACGGATCACCTTAGCGCCATTACCGTCCACCATCTCTCCATCGGTCTCGGCGGTGGCGGTGCCCGCTGTCACGATCCAGAGATCGGCTGTCGTCTCGTGCGTCTGAGGCGGATCATCGGGCAACACAATACGAACATTCGTGCTGATGTTATATGGTCCATTGAAAAGCCGGGAATTGATCGTTTTCTTCGCCTCGTTGTCCTTCCACCGGTTCTGAATGTCGTCATTCGTCCAGAAGGCAGTCTTGCCGGTCGGTGCGTCGGGCACCGCTGCAGCTTCGCCTCCGCCTGCACCGCCTCCTCGTTGGCTCTGCGCCCGTTGCTGACCCTGCGCTCCATTCGCAAACAGGGCCACTAAGCTAACCACACCGATTGCCGCGATCAATTTGTGGCGCATATGCTCTCCTTGACGGACCCTTATGGCCCAGAGCTGATTTTTCTCAAAAGTCTCGACGTCGACGGGCTTCAGTTGTTGCATATGGACCCCCCCAGGGCCACGTCAAAGTCCTCCAAAACCAGCCGCGGCTAATTTGTTTTGGGTTACGACTTTGACGTATCCCTGGAAACCCCTCCTGCTGCTCTGTTTTTCGAGGGACAGTGTACACTCTTCAGTCAATATTCCGTTCTCAATGGAGGCCAGTATGGGACGTCGATTGAAATTCGCAGGTCTTTCTATCGGGCTGCTCTTGTTCGGGGTCGTCTGCGGGTTCCAACTTCGCGGACAAGGGCAAGCAGGTGCAGCCCCTCAGGCTCCGGCTCCGCCTGCTCCCGCGGACACCGCGGCAATGCGCGCCAACTATGAGCGATGGCGCACGGAGTTCAAGACCTGGGGCAAGTGGGGCACGGACGACAACAAGGGCACGTCGAACTTGATTACCACGCAGAAGGTCATGAGCGCGATGAAATTGGTCAAGGAAGGGATTGTCGTGTCGCTGGCCCATCCTGAGCCTCAGCAAGCTGCCGCCGATGTCAATGCGAATGGTGTGTTCAAGAGAACGACAAACGCGATCACCGATGGAGGAACGACCGATAACTATCAGGTCAGCTACCACGGCCAGACCGTGGCGCACATTGATACCTGGTGTCACTTCTTCGTCGACGGCCAGATGTACAACGGCATTCCAGTAAAGGACAACATCACCCCCGAGGCCGGATGCAAAAAGGGCAGCGTCATGAATTGGAAGGACGGCATCGTTACTCGCGCTGTCCTATACGACATTGCTCAATTGAAAGGCGCTGAGTGGGTCGAACCAGGCGTGCCGGTCACGCGCGCCGACCTGGAGGCCTGGGAAAAGAAGTCGGGCGTGAAGGCCGGACCCGGGGATGTGCCGCTGCTCTACATTGGACGGTGGAAGAGACGCCAGAAGATGGGGCCATGGACCGGACAGGTCTCCGGTTATTACGCCGACACGATTCCCTGGATGCACGAGCGCCTGCCAGCCTTCATTGGGCACGATTTCAACATCGACTGGAATCCGAGACCAGGCTGGGAAGGAATGCCCAATCCCATCCATGTCGCTGTGCTCAACTGGATGGGCATCAACATTGTCGAGTGCCTCGACCTGGAGCAGGCTGTCGCCACCGCGAGACGATTGAAACGCTATGAATTCCTGATCACATTCGCGCCGCTACCCGTTGAAGGCGGCACGGGATCACCGGTCAATCCGCTGGCGATTTTCTAAGCACGGGGATCTGACCAATGC
>QHXC01000013.1 GCA_003222815.1 Acidobacteriota bacterium
CAGTCTGGACATTCTTCGCCTCAATGGCCACCCCGGGAATGACGGCGCCAGTCGCGTCGGATACCGTACCCGTCAGCGTACCGCGATCCGTCTGCGCAAACGCCGCCAGAGTAGAAAGGAACAAACAAACGATGACCAATACGCTGCGGTTCATGGTGCAGTCCTCCTTGCGTGCTGAACGAAACACACACAACTCAGTAAGAAGGCGGGGGTGCGATTCTTTTACCAGGCCAACAGGCGCGAATTTATCGCCGCCTGAATCGATTAGCAATTAAAAAAGGGGGTCAAATGGGTACTGTCAACTGACCGCATCGTTGAAATCGGGGTATGGAAGGTAGACAATTTCTTTAGTAACTCCGAAGCGAAGCGATGCGATTTTACCGAACAAGTGTTTTTTGGATTGCAGCCGTTCTCACTTCCGGCGCGATACTGGGAGCGATGCAGAAGAAAATGCCCGATGCGATTGCGCTGGAACGTATGATCGCGCGTTTCGCCGCGACAGATATCGGAGCGGACGTCTCGATGCTGCCTGTGTCGGAGCGGAACGCGCTGGCGAGGCTGATCGAGGCGGCCAAAATCATGGACGCCATTTTTCTTCGACAGGTCTGGGCGGGCAACGAAGCCTTGTTGCTCGACCTCTTGAGGGACGAAAGCCGGCTGGGGCGCGCTCGACTCCACTACTCCCGCGCGACAAAAACGGAAGTCGAGGGCTGGATCAACACACTGCCGGAGGCAGAGCGGGCAGTAGGCACGAGTTTCTTCACGACGATCCGCCGCACGCCCACTGGCGGCGAGGCTCAGATCAGGTTTACGATCGTCCCCTTCAGTCTCGAGTACCAGGGCGAATTGGCTCGCGCCGCCGAACTTCTGCGCGAAGCCGCAGCGGCAACGACTCAACCGTCGCTCAAGAATTATTTGACGAAACGAGCCGAGGCGTTCGTATCCAACAACTATTACGACAGCGATGTGGCCTGGATGGACATCGACGCCTCGATCGAGCCGACCATCGGTCCCTACGAGGTGTATGAGGACGAGTGGTTCAACTACAAAGCGGCCTTCGAAGCATTCATCACACTTCGCGACGACGCGGAAACTCAGAAGCTCACGCGTTTCGCCAACGAGTTGCAGGATATTGAGAATCACCTTCCGATCGATCCAAACTATCGCAATCCGAAACTCGGCACGCTGGCGCCTATTCGCGTAGTCGACGTCGTCTTCACTGCAGGCGATGCGAATCACGGCGTTCAGACTGCAGCCTTCAACCTGCCAAATGACGAGCGCGTCATTCGTGAAAAGGGTTCCAAACGCGTATTGCTTAAGAACGTCCAGGAAGCAAAGTTCAATAAGGTGCTGGCGCCCATATCGAAGATTGCATTGGCTGCGGCCGACGGAAAAGACATTTCATTCGAAGCCTTCTTCACGCACATCCTCATGCATGAATTGATGCACGGACTCGGACCGCACGATATCCGAGTCAGCGGCCGCGCAACCACGGTGCGGCAGGAGTTGAAGGAAACGTACAGCGCGATCGAGGAAGACCCTTGACCGGCAACTCGAACGAACGATGTATAAAACATTCCTGGCTTCTGCGTTCCGCTCGATCCGTTTCGGCATCACTGAGGCGCATGGCCGCGGCACGGCTATTCAGGTGAACTACCTTCTCGATTTTGGCGCCTTCGTGGTGAGCCGCGACGGCACGTTCTCCCTCAATCCTGCCAAGATCAAGGACGGCATTGCGGCGCTCACGCGTGAGTTGATGATCCTCGAAGCGGAGGGAAGCTATACCAAGGCGAAGGACCTGATCGTTAAACTCGGCATCGTTCGACCAGAAGTGCAACGCGTGCTGGGTAAGCTCCCCGGTGTACCCGTGGACATCGAACCGATCTTCGTGACAACAACCAAACTGGGCCAATAGCCAATAATGGTTACTGGTTCAGCCGCTACAGTCTAAATATGACGGCACGTTATCGAGCTGAACAAGTGGGCAGCCTGCTGCGCCCTCCAGAGTTACTTCAAGCCCGCGCGGCGCACCTTGAGGGGCGGCTAACCCGCGAGGAGCTTCGATCCATCGAGGACCGCTCCATTCTGCACGCATTGGAAAAACAGCGGGAACTGGGATTGGGCATCTTCACGGATGGCGAGATGCGCCGCGGCTCATGGCTCACCGACATGGCCGACGCCGTTGAGGGTTTTGTGCCGCAGAAAGTGGAACTCGAATGGAAAGGACCCGGCGGTGGGCGCGAAGGAAGCACGGCGCTTGCGGCCGGCGCGAAGCTACGAAAGGTTCGGAAATTGACCGGGCATGAAATGCCATTTATCAAAAAGGCCGCGCCCGGTGCATTCAAGATCACAGTGCCGGCGCCATCGAATTTCCTGGTCGCCAGCTACAAGGCCGGAATCACCGATACGTTTTATCCCACGTATGGAGAATTTCTAGAGGATCTGGTTGAGATCATACGCGACGAGATCCAGTGGCTGGTCACCGAAGGAGCGACATATATCCAACTCGACGCTCCGTATTACTCACACTATCTCGATCCCAGGCAGCGTGAACGGATGCAGCAAGCTGGCCGTAATCCGGACGAAGAGTTTGACGAAGCAATCTCCGGAGACAATTCCTGTCTTGAAGGAGTACGCGATATCACTCTCGCGCTCCACATTTGCCGGGGCAACAGCCGCAGCCGCTGGTATACCGAAGGCGGCTACGAAGCCATTGCGGAAAACCTCTTCGGTAGACTGGATGTTGATACGTTTCTGCTGGAATACGACACCGCGCGTGCTGGAGGATTCGAGCCATTGCGTTTGGTGCCTCGACCCAAGAATGTCGTGCTGGGTCTCATCACGACCAAAGAGCCCAAACTGGAATCTCAAGATGAATTGAGAAGGCGTATCGACAAAGCGGCGCGTCATATGCCGTTCGAAAACCTGGCGATCAGCCCGCAGTGCGGCTTTGCCTCTGTTGCCGCCGGCAACTTGCTTTCGCTTGACGATCAGTGGCGAAAATTGGAATTAGTGGTGGATACCGCGCTCAAGGTGTGGGGCCAGGTTTGAACATCCGCAAGAAAGAACGCAGACTTGAGCCCGCGTTCAATATTCGCCGGGTTACTGGGTGCCCATAAGTTTACGGATCAAAGAAGCCGTACTTCCCTGGGCATTGCCGGCCGCCGCCGGGCTTGCCGCCTCGCTGGTGTAGCGTCCCTGCGGACCGGGACCCGCTGCCAGGTCGAGCGGAGTCTTACCTGCTTTGTTCTTCATGTCGAGCCTGGCACCCTTGCTCGCCAGAAATTCAATAATCCGATTCCTTCCGCCCTGTGCGGCGTAGTGGATTGCAGTATTGCCTTGTTCATTGACCGCATTGACGTCGGCGCCCGCTTCCAGAAAGATCTTTACCACTTCGAGGGGGTCGCCGCGGCCGGCTCCTTCGGTCACCTCTTCATCCCCTCCCCGAGGAGCACCGAGGCCTGCCGCAACCATTAAAGGCGTCGATTGGTCCTTTGTCTTTACGGAAGGATTGGCTCCCTTTTCAACCAGAAGTTTGATCAGCGTCACGTCGGTAGATCTGGTTGCCCTGAACAAGGCCGTGGCGCCCGGCACCACGTTGATATTTCCCTGGGCTTGCCGGGGAGGTATCGTCTTCGTGTAGACCTGGTTCGGGTCGGCTCCACGCGTGAGAAGCAGCTTCGCCACATCCAGGGCATTCAGTGACCTGTCAACGTCCGATCGCGGTTTGCATGGGTGTGAATCCGTACTGCGGTTCGGTCGCGCTCATATCGGCGCCCGCGGCAACCAACACTTTTGCAGTCTCGATCGCGCCCTGGCGAGCCGCAAAAAACAATGCGGTTAGACCACCCATGGGACGATCGTGAATGATTCCGCCATTCGTCCCCTTCAGGCTGCCAAAATCGTATATAACCGACCGGGCGTTGACATTTGCTCCGCGCTCGACGAGCAACTGAGCTATCGCCGCATGGTTCTCGCCGGCCGCAAACATCAGAGCTGTCTGTCCGCGCCACTCTTCTGCCGCATTGACGTCGGCGCCATGATCCAGAAGTATCTTGACCGCATCCACGTTTCCAGTGCGGGCGGCTGTCATCACAGGAGTCTCTCCCGAACCGTACGCAGCGTTCGGATTTGCGCCGGCCTTTAACAGCGCCTCGATGATCGGCACGTTCCCGATCGTGCCAGCCTCATGGAGCGCCGTGACTCCATAACGATTCGCCGCTTTGGCGTTGGCGCCGGCGGCAATAAGCAGCTTCACCGTATCGAGATCACCCCAATGAGCCGCCCAGTGGAGGGCGGTCATACCCTCCGCATCTGGAGCGTTCGCGTCTACATGCTGCTTCAGCAACGAATGGGTGGTTACCGTGTCGCGGTTCTTGACCGCTGCGACAAGCCGCGCATCACCGCCTGCGGCAGCAAGGCTGCCGGCACTCAACAAAACCACCATACATGACGCGAGTAGATGTTTACCGCACATTCGTCGGTTGCCTCCCTGGTTAGACATCAACTCTGGCCGTGCTCTCACCAAATTTCTCCGTTGGTACTCCGGCCTTATCCAGCACCGTGAGCATGAGATTTGAAAGCGGTGCCCGCCCAACTTTGACGTGGCGGTTGCCCTTGAGCGTGCCGGCACCGCCACCAACCACGACGATTGGCAGGTTCACATGGTCATGAAGGTTTCCGTTACTCATGCCGCTTCCATAGACAAACGTCGAATGATCCAGCAGATTGCCATCGCCATCCGCAGTCGATCGCAACTTTCCAAGGAAATTCGCAAACAACGAGAGATGGTACGTATCGATTTTCGCCTTCTTGGCAACCTGCTCGGGAACGTTGTTGTTGTGCGACACGGGGTGATGGCCATCGGCAACCCCGATCTGAGGATATGCTAACGTGCTCAGTTCACGCGCCAGCATGAACGAGGTCACACGCGTCATATTCCCCACGTAGGCCAGAGCCATCAAATCAAACATCAATTTGACGTGCTCCTCCCATGACTCCGGCACGCCAACAGGAGTTGGAGGCGCCTCCAGGTGATGTTCATTGCGCTGCGTTTCCGCCTGCTGGATCCTCCGCTCGATCTCACGCACGTTTTCGAGATACTCTGTCAGCTTCGCCCGGTCACGCGGACCAAGGTCGCGCTGCAGGTCTTTCACACTCGCGCTCAGCGCATCGAGGATGCTGGTATTCTGCTCCAGCCGAGCCAACCGGTCTTGCGCGGTGGCCCCGTCACCGCCGAACATGCGCTCGAAAACCACGCGCGGGTTGATCTCCATCGGCTGGGGTTGCGTGGGCGTTCTCCAGGAAATCGTGCTCATGTAAGAGCAGAGGAAGTCACCGGCGCAGCTTCCGAGATGGCTGGAGTGGTCCTCGGTGGCGAACTCCATGGAGGGGAAAGTCGTAGCTTGACCATGCTTCTTCGCGACGATCTGGTCGATCGTTGTAGTCAAACGGATATTGGTCCCATGAGCAGGCATCGTACCCGACAGAAACATCGCACAGCTCGGTGAGTGGCCGCTCTCGCCGGTGTTGTAAAGTCCGCTCACAACCGTCACGTAGTCACGGAACGGCTCCAGAGGCTTGAGGATCGGTGAGAACTGAAATCCCACACCTTCCTGGGCCGGCGTCCACTCTTTCAGAATCGAGCCGTGCGGGACATAGATGAATCCCCAGCGCTGCATGGGATTGGCCGCCGTCCTGGCCAACGGAGTTTGAGCGGGAACCATGGATTCCAGGAGCGGCAAAGCCAGCGTAACACCAGCACCACGCAGGAAGGTGCGGCGGGACAGGTGTTTCTTCGAGATCAACATCGGAGCGGCCTCCTTAACTCAATTAATTGTTATTTTCGCTGTCTTGCAATCTCTTTACTTTCATCTGAAACGGCGCGCTTTTCACAATCCCGAGGACCAGTGATGAAAAGCGATAATTATTGCGAGCAGATTCCTTAAGAATCGAACGAACGACCGGCATGTCGTAGTACTCGATTCCCCGCCCAAGACCATAGGTCAGAAGCATTTCGGTCATGGTACGGACAAACTGATCCGAACGCCCCAACACGGCCCGCCGAAGAGCGACTGGACCATCGACCTTCGTGCCGTCAAAAAGCGTGTCCGAGGCATCGATCCGGACGCCCCCGTCGGCGGCGCGCCAACGCCCGATCCCGTCAAAGTTTTCGAGCGAGAGACCGATCGGGTCCATGAGCTTGTGGCAACCAGAACAGGCAGAGTTCTTACGATGCTGTTCCATGCGTTCACGCATCGAAAGCCTCCTGCCTGCTGTCTCATCCAGCGGCGGCACGTTCGGAGGTGGATCTGGCGGCGGTGTGCCGAGAATGTTTGTGAGAACATACTTACCGCGATTGACCGGCGAGGTGCGATTTGCATACGACGTCAGGGTCAAGATGCTGCCCTGCCCCAGCAATCCTTTCCGGTACTCATCTGTGACGGTCACGCGCCGGAATTGGTCGCCATAAATATTAGGAACGCCATAATGCTTCGCCAGCCGCTCGTTCAGGAATGTGTAATCGGCATTCAGCAGATCGAGCGCACTGTGATCCTCCAGAACGATACTCTCGAACACCAATTCCGTTTCACGCTGGAGACCTTGTCGCAGGTTGTCGTCGAAATCCGGAAACACATCCTCGTCCGGCTGAACGCTTCTTAGATTCCGCAGGTAGAGCCATTGTCCCGCAAAGTTACTTCCGAGCGCCCGGGCACGCTGATCGGAGAGCATCCGCTTGACTTGTTGTTCCAGGATCGCCGGATTCTTCAGCTTGCCCTGAATAGCAAGGTCTAACAGTTGGTCGTCAGGAATGCTGCTCCATATAAAAAACGACAAGCGAGATGCCAGTTCGAGATCACTGATCCGGTAGATAGCGCCCGCACCCGCGTTCGCAGGATCGAGTTCAAACCGGAACAGGAACTGGGGACTGACCAGCATGAATACAAGCGCCTGTTGAATGCTCGCGTCGAAGCTGCCACCCTTGTCGCGGCCCTTTTGGTAGAACTCCACCAAACGCCCCGTTTCGGTATCCGTCATCGGACGGCGATAAGCCCGGCGAGCGATAGTCGACAGAATCCTTTTGGCGCACGATAGCGCATCGCTGTCGCCAGCCGGAAGGCATGTGAATACGCGGCGCCGGCTCGGCGAGTCACCGGAACCCAACACGTTAAACGGACCCTCGATGGTCGCCTTGTCGATTTCGGGAATTCCGACCGGTGTGATCGGGTCGATCCTCTCCCGTTGGAACGGTTCCAGCAATTCAAGAGTGGGAGCCGAACTCTTTTTGAGAAAAGCAACTCCCACCGAATGTGGCCCTGCCTTCACGGCAAGACGCTTCTCGAAACGTTTTTCGATCTCATCTCCACCCGAGGTCGGATGCAGATAGGCTAGCTGTTCGTCTTCGGCACCGCCGAATCGAGTGAGCTGGACGCGGTCACCGTCAAAGGTGATTTCCAGGTCGTGCGCCACCTCCAGACCACGGACGATGTTTACGGTCTCCCGGTACAGCTTCGGTCTGATGACGTATTCGCCATCAACGGGGAAATTGTAGTGGATCAGGATTCCCCCTCGAGTCCCGATGGGCAGACCTTCAATATGATCGTTTTGTGACAGGTCGGAGCGAACTCGAAAGGTCTCGAGGCTTGGCGTTATCTTCGTGCTGCCAATGGCCAGATCTGTAATTTTCCATGCGGCTGAAAGATATCGCTCCATCAATGCAGGTGAAAGGCCCAGAACATTTGCGATGTTGTCGAATCCATGCGCCTCGTAGTCGGCCGGAAGATATGACGTGATATCCAGATCCAACGCAAACAAATCGCGAATCGCATTACCGTACTCGGCACGGTTCAGACGATGAAGAACTGTCCGGCCTGGATTCGGCTTGGCTGCAGCTGCGCGATCAATCGTTGTCTCCAGGTAGGATGCCAAGGCGTCCAGTTCCGCCTTTTCGGGATGCGGCATTCCAACCGGAGGCATCATTCCACCTTTAACTTTCCGGATGACCTTTTCCCACGTCTCCGCGCCATCGGGGACTTTCGCCAGATCCATGTTGTCCAGGGACAACCCAGCTGTTTTGACCCGCTGGTTATGGCATGTGACGCAATACTTATCCAGGAGTACACGTTGTTGCGAGCCGGACGCAGGTGAGATCTGCTGCGCCGGAGCCGCTTGTAATCGTAGCCTGGAAGACGCCGAACAGAACATGAAGAAGGAGCATACGAAGAGAAACAGGTTTTTTCTCATAAACGTCTGCTTTGAATACACCTTGCCTCCTTCGCTCATACAGTACCTTATGTACGTAAGTCAAGCTTTCTCAAATAGTAGTGAGGGATACGTCAAAGTCGTAGCCCGAACTATTTTAGCCGCGGATGCGCGATTGGCCCCCGCTAATTAGCCGCCAATCAGTCCAATTCTGCGAACGCGGGCCATTCGCGTAATCCGCGCGATCCGCGGCTGCTAGTTTTGGAGGGACTTTGATGTGGCTTCGGCAAGACGGATAACTCCTCCAATCCGGCGGAGAAAATCCTCGAATCATAGAAGCCTAATTTTGGGATTTATTCGGCAGTCCCGTCAGAGGAGTTCAGCGACAACGGCTACGGGATGGTCGAGGTGTGCCGGTGCGATTCATTGAGCAGGTCTTTTCAACTCTTTTCCACCGGCACTCGATCCGGGCTCAGGGGTCGCACAAGAGTAGTTTCCACGACCCTCGTCTTGCAGCGCGGACACTCGTTCGGCCGGGGAAGGATGCAGACGGCGTCGGAAGAACTAAAGCCGGACAGCTCCAGCACCAGGGACGAAAATGGCACAGAGGCCAGCTCGTCGCACGCTTGACAACCAGACAGTTCTTGCTCAGCGATGAATGCGGTGTGGTGGCCAACCGCAAGAACAAGCTGGTCGTAGCCAACAGTGTATTCTCTTGAATTCATCCAGACCTGCCTTTCCAGCGCCTGTTACGCCTAGGCCCGCAAATGGCAATTTCGAGGCCACTCGACGACTCGCTAGGAGATAGGCTACTGGCTGCCTGGAAGCTTCACAAAACACTAGGATTGCTGGCGGATGTGTTTCTGGTTTTCGCGGGCGTCCGGGGTGGACCGCACCACCAAGTTGACGTTCAAAACCTGGAAAATTGTCAGGGATTTCGCACTCGGAACTTTTTCCCAAATCCGAAACCGCCTCACTGCTGCCGTGATTTCGGATTGGGTTACTGGGGGATGATCTGCGGGACTTGTCCTTTACGCCGCGGGATTTGCGCCGACCAGGCCATGGTGTTTGGCAAACACCAGCAACTCCAGGCGGCTGTAAACGCCAACCTTGTCGAATATTCTAGTCAGGTGATGCTTAACAGTACATTCGCTGATGGTATAGTGAGTCGCGATTTCCTTGTTCGCCATGCCTTCACTGAGCGCCTCCACAATCTGTCTTTCGCGCCGGGTTAAACCAAAGCGATTTTGCGATGGTTCCTGCGCCTGGGTCGGCGCCACTGTGGACAGAGCCACGGCTCCAGGTGCTGCAACCGCTTGAGCCGCTTGAGACAATTCCGCCTGTAGGCCAAATTGATATGACTGCACAAGTTTGTTGGTGATCCGGCGGCTAATCCAGGTATCACCGAGTGCGACAGCCCGCACGCTCTTGCAGAGCATTTCGGGGCTGGCCCGTCTGGTTATGATTCCGCGTACTCCGCGCTTGACCAGTTCAAGCGCTCTCGCATCGTCGACCACATCGCTCAGCAATAATGGAGCGACTCGCCGCGAAGATAACCCACCGATGAGGGCGGCGATGGCTGCCGGCTCAATGTTGAGATCCAAAAGGGCTACGAGCGGCTTATGGGCGTCGGCCAGAGTCAAAACTTCGTTCTCCGCCTCCGCACAAGCGACGACCTGCACGTCAGGACTGTTCCCGAGCAACTGGGTCACGCCATCGCGGAGAACTGGAAAATCGCTGGCTAGAAGGACCGATATTGTTGATTCTTGAATATTTTGTTCGTGTTCCATCCCCGCTCTTATCGGCAGCGTGAGGACAAACTTTAGAGGTTCGTGCTAGCCAGACAATGAAAGTGACAGACTTCTGGGTTTTCAATAGCTTAGTGAATGTTTTCTAGCTGCTTATACGGGCCCGTGATCGGATTACCGACGAGAGGATTCTGTGCGGCCCATTCGCGCGATTCGCGCAATTCGCGGCCGAGAGATTTCTCAATATTGAAGAAGCGAAACAATCTCGTAACCCTTCAGCCGTTGCCGGCCTTTCAAAGCTTCAAGCTCGATGACGAAGCTCACGGCCACAACTTGGCCACCAAGCCTTTCAACAAGGCGAACCGTCGCGAGACTTGTTCCACCGGTAGCGAGCAGGTCATCGGCAACAACAACGCGCATGCCAGGCTTGACGGCGTCCTTGTGCATCTCCAACGTGTCCATGCCGTACTCCAACTCGTACGTGATGCGCTCGACGGCCGCGGGCAGCTTGTTCGGCTTGCGAACGGGTACGAAGCCGGCATGAAGGTTATAGGCCAGAGCGGGGGCAAAGATGAAACCGCGAGCCTCGATGCCGAGGACGAGGTCGGCCCCGAATGGACGAATCCGCTCCGTAAGGTGGTCGATGACTTTGCGGAAACCAGCCTTGTCCTTGAGCAGCGTTGTGATGTCATAAAAGAGAATGCCTTGTTTCGGAAAATCGGGGACCTCGCGGATCAGTTTCTTCAACTCGTCCATATTCAACCTCGTATTAGAAATGATGAGTACGGCCCGGAAACCGGCAGATCGTATTCGATGATGTTCGTGACCCGTGCCATTCGAGGGCCACGTTCAAGCTCCTGTTTGAACGACTCCAGCGCAAGCTCTTCGCCGACGGCATGCACTTCCACTTCTCCGCCTGGCAAGTTGCGCACATAGCCTCGAATCTGATGGCGCTCTGCCGCTTCGAGCGCGAAATACCGATACCCGACGCCCTGAACTCGTCCACGAATGAGATAGTGTTTCGCGCGTAGCATTTACTGTAGGGGCGCTCTATTCTGCGCCCAGGGCGGTCGCAAGACCGCCCCTACAGTCTAAGCCCCCACCGGAAGCTTTGCGTTGTCCCAGGCCGTCATGCCCCCGACGACATTGGAGACGTTTCGAAATCCACTCTGTTCAAGAACGCTTGAAGCGATCGATGATCGAAAACCGCTGGCACAAATCACCGCAATTCTGGCATCACGATCCAGAGAGAGGGCAGCTTCAGACAAGTGGTTCAGCGGCATGTGGATCGCCTGCGCGATATGCCCGCCGTTCCATTCAGGCGGGCGGCGCACATCAATGACTGTTTCGACGGAATTCTCGGCGATCCGATGCTGCAGTTCTTCAACAGAAATCTGTTCAGTCCGCGCCAGCGGCAGACCGGCCTGATACCACGCCAATACTCCGGACTCGAGATAGCCGGAAACCTTCTCGAGCCCCACACGGGCAAGGCGCGTTCTGGCTTCGAGCACGCGATCCAATTCCTCGGCGACGACAACAAGCGGCACATCCGGTTTGATCAGGCTTCCCGCCCACGACGCAAACTGCCCCGATAAGCTGACATGTAATGAACCGGGAATGTGTCCCGCTGCGTATTGGGCGGAAGGCCGCGTGTCGAGCACCAGATGGCCTCCCCTCTGCACTTTCTGAACAGCTTCAGGCGGAAACGCAACCGGCTCGGGCAACTCATCGAGTAGCACCGGCCCCTCGAGATTGATCTGCGCATCTCGACTGAAATACGAAGGCGCCTCTGGTAGGTCCGTCGTCACCAATTTGATGAAGTCTTCGCGCGACATGGGTTGAAGCGCATAGTTGAATCGGCGTTGGTCGCCAATCGTCGAAGACGTTTCGCTCGAGATGATGCGGCCGCACATCGAGCCGGCTCCGTGCGCAGGAAGGACTTTCACCGAGTCGGGAAGCGCCAGGAGCTTGTTATGGAGCGAATCGTAAAGCATGCCTGCCAGCTCTTGGGCAGGTAGGCGCGAGCCGAGTAAATCGGGCCTGCCGACGTCCCCGATGAACATTGTGTCGCCGGTCAGGACGGCCTCGGGGACAGCCGATGACTTCGAACGATCGAAAACCAGCACGCTGATCGATTCCGGGGTGTGTCCGGGTGTCTCAAGAAAGCGCAACGTCACGTCTCCCATAACGATTTCGTCTCCGTCGCGCACGGGCACGAAATCGAACTTTGCTGCGGCTCGAGCCCCAAAATAGATCTTTGCCCCTGTCCGGGCGGCCAACTCGTGATGTCCCGACACGAAATCGGCATGGCAGTGCGTCTCGATGACGTGCTTGATCGTCAGGCCGTGAGCTTTGGCCTGTTCCATGTAGATCTCCGTGTCGCGCTGAGGATCAACAACAGCAGCTTCCGTTCCAGAGCCGATGATATAGGAGGCGTGCGCGAGACAGCCAAGGTAAAACTGCCGGAAATGCATGGTTCGCTCCTCCTACAACGCGATTTCCAACATGCGGTTCAGCGCGACGCGCGCGCTCGCCACGACATCCGCCGGTACGGTGATCTGATTCACGACCTGCCCTTCCAGAAGGTTCTCCAGCGACCAGAGCAGGTGGGCCGGATCGATGCGAAACATCGTGGAGCAGAGGCACCCGCAGTCGTCAAGCGGAATAACGAAACGATCCGGATTCTCCTTCTTCAGACGGTTCACCAAGTGGATTTCCGTGCCAACCGCCCACTTTGTCCCGGCCGGTGATTGCGTCAGACACTTGATGATGTGTTCGGTCGAACCGACGTCATCGGACAGTTGCACGACCTCAAAGCGGCACTCCGGATGAGCAATGACGCGGATCCCCGGATAGCTCGACCTTACCTGAGCGACATGCTGGGGCAGAAACCGTTGGTGCACCGAGCAGTGACCTTTCCAAAGAATGATGCGGCTGTTCTTCAGAGTTTCAGCCGTATTCCCGCCGAACTCTTCGTACGGATCCCAGACCACCATCTCTTCAAGCCGCAAACCCAGGCTATACGCAGTGTTTCTTCCGAGATGCTGATCTGGAAGGAAAAGAATCTTGCGGGACCGTTCCAGGGCCCAACGCATGACCGCGGGAGCATTGGATGAGGTGCAAACCGCGCCATCGTTCCGGCCGCAGAACGCTTTGATACTGGCAGCGGAATTCATGTAAGTGATCGGGATAATCTGCTCGGAGGTCACACGCTCGAGATCCTCCCAGCACGTTTCAACCTGGTCGATTTCGGCCATATCCGCCATCGAACAGCCGGCGCTCATGTCGGGCAGAAGGACTTTCTGGTAATCCGCGCTGAGGACATCCGCGCTCTCAGCCATGAAGTGCACACCGCAGAAGATGATGTACTCCGCATCCTTGCGACTGGCCGCCCACTGCGCCAGCTTGAAGGAATCACCCCGTACATCCGCAAACTTGATGACCTCATCTCGTTGATAATGGTGCCCTAGAATGACCAGACGGCCGCCCAGTTCGGCGCGTGCCGCTCGAATCCGGGCATCCATTTCCGTGTCACTTAATCGCGTCAGCCGCTCAGGCAGAATCGTCTGTAACATGAAACCCCATCCTAGCATAAGCCGCGGAGCCCGTGTGTCCAGGGCTCGGGGGCGGTCCTATCAACTCGTCTATAGTTTCCCAAGCCCCATCCAATACACAATGCGGATTGATCCGATTTACTACGCGCAGCGACGAAAGCACGGTGATGGTTCGCGTAACCGACACCGGAACGGGAATCGATCGCAATACGCTGCCACCGTGAGAGACGTGCTTGACGGCGTTGTTGTCTAACACGTACCATTCCCGAGGGCCGGACTAAATTTCATAGGTAGGTTCCTTAATGGCGGATGGTCGCAACGAGAAACAAACAAAATGGCCTTCATACACGATGGTCGATCCGCGAATGCGGAAGATCTATTTTCAGTTCTATCAGGAAACCTATCGAGCATCTCACCTTGATCGAAAGACCAAGGAGCTGATTGCGATCGCGGCATCCCTTGCCACCCACTGCAAGGGATGCCTCGAAGGACACATCAAGAAGGCGCTGAAATATGGCGCCACCAAAGAAGAGCTCAGCGAAACGATTGCCATCACCATGGGCGTAAGTGCAGCGGCCATGGTCGATCTCACCGACATAGCAGCCGAGGACCTGCGGATCCGACACTTCGATGGCTCACGTGCTCCGGCGGAACCCCGCGAGGTCTCTCCGGAGGAATGAGCGATGCTCCGTGCCCTAATCCTAGTGCTCCTGTTTGCGCTGGAACTCCCTGCTCAGCGTGGCGGATTCGGCCAACGTGACACGATCCCTGCCGGGTCACGCGTCGAATACAAAACGTTCCAAAGCAAATTGCTCGGCCGCGAGCTGCGGTACGGATTATATTTGCCTCCTTCTTATAGCAACTCCACGAAGCGGTATCCCATTCTGTATTTCCTTCACGGAATGTATGAGAACGAGATGCGGTGGAGTTCCCGGGGACAAACGGACCTGATGCTGGACCGGATGATCACCGATGGAAAGATCGGTGAATTTATCGTCGCGATCCCATTCGGAGCAACGAGCTTTTACTCGAACACACGCGACGGAACAGAGAGATGGGAGGACGTCATCGTCACAGAATTCATCCCGATGATTGAATCCACATACCGCGTGAATGCCTCAAGAGTAACTCGCGGAATCAGCGGGATATCGATGGGCGGCTACGGGGCTCTCAAGATTGCGATGAAACATCCGGATGTGTTCGGAGCCGTGAGCGCTCACAGCGCCGTTCTTCTCAAGGATCTCTCCGCCGCCAAGGTCGCTGCAGGGCGCCTTCAGATGTTTCAGGGGCTGTTCGACCGGATATACGCCATCAATCAGGACCTGTCCTACTGGGAAGCGAACAATCCAATGACTCTGGCCATGGATACAAAGAAATTCAATGGCATGAAAATCTACTTCGACTGCGGAACCGAAGACGAGTACGGTTTCGAAGTCGGCACGAAGCAACTCGACGAGATGCTCACCAAGGCTTCCTATCCACACGAAGCCCACCTCTACCCCGGCCATCATGGCTGGGACTACGCGGTCCAGCACACGAGCGAATCACTGCTCTTTCACTGGAAAGCATTCGGCGGAAAATAGGGTCCGAGCCGCGAATTGCACGAATTCCGCGAATGGGCCGCACCCAATTCCCGAAGTTGCCGATTGGCAATAATGGCGGGCGGCCCATTCGCGGAATTCGTGCAATTCGTGGCTCGGATTTCGGTTGCGGGTTTGCCGCCTATGCCTTTTTTGGGCTGATAATAGGTCATGGAGTTTGAGTTCCGCGTCCTCTCCTATGACACCTCACGATTCATCGAAGAGGATCTTCCGTCCGTTCCGAAGCGTTCCGGCGTTTATAAGATCTTCGACATCCGCGGCAAGCTAATCGTCGTCGACAAGACGAGCAATCTTTCACAGCGTCTTGAGCGTTACTACGGACCACGGTCGGAAATGGTGCGAACCCTGGATCTGCGGGAAATCACAGGACGAATCGAATACATCCGAACGGACTCGGCCTTTGAAACTCTGTACGTGCTCTATTGCGAGCGCAAGAAGCACTTCCCCAAGACGTACCGGAAGATGCGCACTTTCCGCCTGTTCACTCTTATGAAGATCAATCGGAAGCAGCGCTTTCCGCGGATCTATGCGAGCCGCCAGATCAAACGTGGAGTGGATTACTTCGGTCCGTTCGTGACGCGCGGCCAGTTCTCGAGACTGAAGACGACGCTTGAAAGGACGTTCAAGCTCCGCCCTTGCCTGTACAACATTCGCGGCAACGATCCGCATCCGGAGTGCCTCTATTTCCAAATGCACACCTGCTCGCGCCCGTGCAACAACGATATCGATCGGCGGGGATATCTGGAGGATGTCCAGCAGGCAATCTCGTTTATTGAAGGGCGGGACGAAGAACTGGAGCACTCGCTCAGTCAGATGATGAACGATCTTGCGGCACAAACACAGTTCGAGCGGGCCGAACTGATCCGCCGCCGGCTCGATAAGATCTGCCGTGCAAGAAAGGATTTCAAAGACACATTCTATTCGGTGTGGAGTTTCAATTTTCTGGTGGTGTTGCCGTCGGACTCGGCGTCTCGATGCAAGATCGCTTTCGTTCGTCAAGGCCGCATACTCGGTTTTGAGCAGTACGCAGTGGAGTCATTGATCGAGAGTTTAGACTTGGACGTGCGTCGATTCTTCGAAACGCCGATAGAGCGGGATTCCACCGATGCACAATACGATGAATTTTGTCTCGTCTCGAATTTCATCGTTCACCCCCTGCAGAGCATCGACGTGATGCCCATACACGCCGTCGCAAATCTCGCCGCACAGGTCCGCGAACGCATTCCGCAACGCACACGACAGCGAAAGTCGGTTCCTGCCGGTACAGTGTCTTGATGATTTACTTATGCCCGTTTAATTTATGCTGGATGACCTTACGATTTAAAGTATTGCGGTGGACCCCAAGAACCTTCGCGGCCTTGGTTTGGTTCCCGCCGGTCTTCGTGAGCGCGCTCTGGATGAATTTTTTTTCAAATTCGTTCAAAGCTTCTTCTAAGTAAATGCGACGATCGATCATTTCGGTGACAAGGGATTCCAACTGCTCTTTCACAGGCTTTTCCCTTCAGAAGTAGATCCATTGTGTCACGTCCCCTTTGACATCTTGTCGTGAGGGCACCCCTCGGTCCCCCCGACGCTAATGCTCACGCCACCAGCGCTCCATTACGCGGTAGCCGACCAGAAATTTAGCCTTCAGTTCGTAGGGCGTCAGTACAGCGATCACTCGTGAGCCGGGCAAAAAGTACGGCGCCAGCTCCGAATTTTTCAATCTTTCCGTTTGAACTTCGAACGCGGTCAAGCCGAGCAAGAGCACCGCGCCGATCACCCATCCGCGGATCAGACCGAATGCCGCACCCAACAGTCGATCCGCCCACTCCAGTTTCGCGAATTTCATAAACCTGGTGACCAGCCATGTGATCAAAAGCCCGACAACCAAGGTTCCCACAAAGATGAGAGAGAACCCAAAGAATAGTGCAAGGTTTTCCGTTCTGACAACATCTTTGAATAGGGTCGCAACACCGCGATAGAACCACGCTGCGAGCAAGGCAGCGACTAGAACCGTGGCCAGTCCTAGTGTTTCGCGAACGAAGCCTTGAATTGCGCTACTGACAATGGAATAAACAAGGATCGCGATTATCAGCCAGTCCAGCATTGAAAAATTCAACACCGAGATTATTAGAAGCAGGCCCATTAAGCCTCCTGGCGAGATCTCAATTCACCGATCAGGCCCAATCAGCGTCTCCGCATTGTTGCGACGACATTCACTCCAAATCGCGGCCAGTCAAGATCCGCAGTGCTTCAACGTATTTTGCACTCGTGGCCTGAACGATATCATGGGGAAGCTGCGGAGCCGGAGGTTGCTTGTTCCATCCGATGCGTTCGAGATAATCGCGGACGAACTGCTTATCAAAGGACGGCTGCGGTTTGCCAGGCGAATACTGA
>QHXC01000014.1 GCA_003222815.1 Acidobacteriota bacterium
ACGGTCAACACCTCCACGCGTTCCGCGCCTGCACGCTTCA
The DNA here is from genome assembly GCA_003222815.1 of Acidobacteriota bacterium. Classification (GTDB taxonomy): domain Bacteria; phylum Acidobacteriota; class Terriglobia; order 20CM-2-55-15; family 20CM-2-55-15; genus 20CM-2-55-15. Next base: position 41 of record QHXC01000014.1, read on the forward strand.
GTGTGCGCGCAATTTCATTCATGGTCGAGCCCGTGGTGTACACGTCATCGACGATGATGACCGTCCCGCGAATATGTCCGCGCACCTCAAACGCGCCCGCCAAATTCCGTTTTCGCTCGCTGCGGCTGAGGCCGGTCTGGCTCGGCGTGTTCTTCCGGCGGCGAAGCAATCGTGTCGTCAAGTGCCGGCCCAGCCTGCCCGCGATCAACTCCGCCTGGTTAAAGCCACGCTGCCGTTCGCGCCGGCGGTGCAGAGGGACCGGTACGATCAGGTTACCGGTGAACGGCTCGTTATCGAGGCAATGTTTCAAAATGTCCCCCAGCGGATTCGCGAGCGAAACGCGGTCCGTATATTTCAGATGATGGATGATCTCGCGGAGCGTGCCGGTGAACAGCAAGGCGGATCGGGCAAAATCGAAAATGTGTTCACCCCTCCGGCAAAGCCCGCAAAGACCTTCAATCGCCGGTGCAGGCTCACCGCACTGCTCGCAGAATGGCGGTTCTAGCGGTTCCAGCCGCAACCAACATTCGGGACACGCAGCTCCCCAACGCCGCTCGAGTACCGGCGAGCGGCAAACGACGCATGTAACCGGAAATAGAAGGTTGAGAATTGAATCGAGCAAAGCGCGTTGGGGAAACGTAAAGGGCGCAATTAGTATATCCGGGGTCGGTCATTTCGAATACGGCAGGTTTCGAATGATCGTGAGAGCTCGGTACAACTGTTCCAGGAGTAGCACTCGAGACAGATCGTGGGTGAACGTCAGTGGCGATAGCGACCACTGAATATCGGCACGTCTTTTCACCTTGTCTGAAATACCTTGAGGACTGCCGATTACAAAGGTGAGCCGCCGCGGATCCGACGTCATGTGTTGCTGTACAAACTTGGCCAGTTGTTCCGAGGTCCAGGCCGTGCCTTTGGGATCCAGGACGGCCACACGATCGGAAGCATCAAATACCGATAGGATTTTCTCACCCTCGGCCTCGATGCCGCCTCTGGGATCCTTGATCTCGGCGACTTCGAGGGGCAGGAAATGCTGAATCCGTGAAACATAGTCGGCGCAGAGTTTTGCCAGTTGCGGATTTTTGGTCTTGCCGACCCATACGACCCGGAGCTTCATTCCAGTCCGTATTTTTTTCGCTTTTCGAGAAGGGTCTTTCGGCTGATTCCGAGGATCTTTGCCGCTTTCACTTTTTTGCCATGGGTCTGCTTCAGGACCTCGGAAATGTAATTTCGCTCGATGTCATCGAGCGTCGGCATCTGCACGGCAGAAGACCGTGATGTTTGCCAGACCGGAGGCAGCAAAGCCGGTGTAATTTCCTGGCCGGGTGTGATCAGCACCGCGCGCTCCAGGACGTTTCGCAGCTCGCGGATATTTCCCGGAAACTCGTACTGTTGGAACACGGCATGGCAGTCCGGATGGAGCTTTGAACCCGTCTTATACTTTCTGTCCAACTGAGCAAGCAGGAATTCGGCCATCGGAAAAATCTCATCGCGGCGCTCCCGTAAAGGGGGGACACGAATGGTGATCAGATTCAGCCGGAAGAACAGGTCTTGTCTGAAGATCTGCCGCTCCGCCGCTTTCGCGAGAGGAACGCTGGAGAGTGCCACGATTCTGGCGTCCAGCTCGATCGATTTCGTCCCACCCAACCGATAGAACTGCTTTGCCTCGACCACATTCAGCAGCTTTGCCTGGACCGTGAGATCGACACTGGCGATTTCATCCAGCACCGCGGTTCCTCCTTGAGCAAGGTCGAGTTTTCCCACTTTCGAGGTCACAGCGCCGGTGAACGCGCCGCGTTCGTAGCCGAACAACTCGGATTCCACAAGGTCTTCAGGTAGTGAAGCAAAATCGATCTTGATGAATGGATCGTTCTTGCGGGGACTGTTGTAGTGCAACCACTGGGCAAGGACGTCCTTGCCGGTTCCGCTCTCGCCTTCAATGAGAACGGTGGTGGGGTTGTCTTTTACTTTTTCGAGGGTACGATAGACACCGATCATTGGCGAGTCGGCGTTGAAGACAAACGGATACGACTGATCGTTATAGAATTCGCGCGCTCGCGCCGAGAAAATATGAATGACGAAATCGACGTAGTCCAAAAGGACCCACTCGCCTTCAGTGTATCCCTCGATGTGCAGAGGCCGTACGGCCTGTCTCTTCAGTGTCTCTTCAATATTATCAGCGATGGTTTGATTGTGACGTGTCGAGGTTCCAGTACAAATCAGGAAATAATCGGTGAAGGAGCAAATATCGCCAAGTTCGATCACCACCGCGTCCTGCGCGTTCTTATCGAATGCTGCTTCGATGGCTTCCGATAGTTGATTCTCTTTATCCATCAATTTGTATAGATTTCCTCCGTTTTATAAGTTGCGAAACAGTTAAGAATACAGTTCATTTCTTTCAATGTAGCTCCATACGAGCGGCGGTAACCGCTGACTGACTTCTTCGCCCCGCTTCCGGTCGTCTCGGATTTCCGTTGACGATATCGGCTGCCGGACGAACGGTAAATAGGAGACCATCGTCTTCTCGGGTAGCGCAGCCGGCTGGTCTTCTTCGAGCACCTGGAATGGCGCCACATCTTCGCGGAACGGGAATCCTGGCCGATTCACGATCACGAGGTGGGCTAAATCGAATAGTCGTCGATAGTTCTTCCAGGTTTCGATTTCCTGATACATATCCGTACCGATAATAAACAAAAGCTCGGCTCCCGGATGCGAGCGCCGCATCGCCTCCAGAGTTTGAACGGTGTATCGTTCTTCCAGGGCATCGACTTCTAGAGTAGACGTTCGAAAACGATCGAAGGGAACGGTTGCGAGCGCAACCATCGCACAGCGGTGGAACGGCGATGTCATTCCTTGAGACCGCTTGTGAGGGGGAGAAAAAGCAGGAACGAAGTGAACTTCATCGACCTCGAAGGTAGTAGCAACCGTCTGAGCTGCGGCGAGATGTCCGTTGTGGATCGGATCGAAAGTCCCGCCCAATATGGCAATCCTTTTCGAGACCCGCATGTTCCGAACGTGATTCTAACCAAGTCGAAATGATTCTGTCCAAAGGAAAAATTCCTCGGGGACGTAGCCCTATGTCCCCATTTTTTCATTGTCCGGACCTTAAAAATGGGGACATAGGGCTACGTCCCCCATTTTCTTCACCGTTTTCGCTTGGACCGCCGTCCTGGAGAAGCCGTGGTGAACCACAAAGGATCATGATTTTCCGGGTCGCCGTTGTAATTGATCGTGATCTCCTCGTCCAGCTCAATGTCTTTCAGCGCGACAATCTCCATCATCAACTCGTTCAGCAACTGTTCCAGCTGCGCATTCGGCGTGTAAGAATGATTGTAGATCGAAACATATCCTAACGCGATCGCTGCATGCTCGTCGTTCTCTCCCCAATCGAACGCATATTGGGAAAGTATGCTTTTCTCCAAACCAAGCCATTGCTTTTCGGGGATAACGATGACGGGCGCGCGCTCAATGGTTTCTCCCTTTGCAATTCTCCGGCGCGCAAAAACACCGCGTCCACACCCGGGAGCGACGCCTACGGTGACGCTCAGACTGTTTGGGTCTGCTGGAACTACTGTGGCTTTCATAAGCGCAGATGTGAGCATACCACTGGTGCGATCTAGATCTCTTTTGACTTGTGGGAAAACCGCGTCGTACACTGAACTCGAATTTCCGGAAGAATGCGATCTGTTGGAGGTTTCAAAATGGTGCCCAAGTTGTGCGTTGCTGCGTTGATGTTTGTTGGGGCGGCGATGGCCGCCGAAATCTCTTATCCGCCCGTTACGCCCGTTACCTTCAATAAAGACGTTCTTCCAATTCTGCAAAAGAATTGTCAGAGCTGCCACCGGCCCGGCCAGATCGCGCCGATGTCGCTTCTCACTTATCAAAGTGCGCGGCCCTGGGCCAAGGCGATGAAATCTGCGGTGGTGCAGCGGATGATGCCGCCATGGTTTGCCGACGCGCAATACGGTCACTTTACAAACGACCGCTCGCTGAAGCCAGAGGACATTGACACCATCGCAAGATGGGTGGATAGCGGGGCGCCTGAGGGCGATGCGAAGGACGCGCCACCGCCCGTGCAATGGCCGGCCGACGGTTGGCTGATCCGGCCGGACCTCATCGTTCAAGGGCCGGTATTTGATGTTCCCGCTCATCCGAAAAACAATGTCGTGGAGTGGATGTGGGTCACTGTCCCCACCGGATTCAAGAAGGACACCTGGGTCACCGCCGTCCAAATTCGCCCGGAACACCCTGAGGTGGCACATCATATGTGCCTCGCATTTAAGCCGCACACTCCGGACGTGAAGTATTTCGAACCCGTATGGCAAGACAAATCGCGCGACGAGGAGGGGAGCGCTATTCCAACCAGCGGACCGACCTTCGGCGGAAGGACAAATTTGCTCAATGGCACGCGTGGTCTCGAAGATTGTTACCTGCCAGGGATGGTCTCGGATGACTATAGCGTCCACAACGCAGCGAAGCTGATTCCGGCAGGGTGGGACATGATGATCAATCTGCACTACACTCCAAACGGCAAGGCAGTCACAGATCATGTGCAGGTTGGATTCACGGTAGCCGAAGACCCGCCGCAACGCCAATATGTTTCATTGATGACCTCCTCGGTTCAGGATCCTGTGCACTTTGCGATTCCGCCGAACGATGGCAATTGGCAAAGCCCGCCAGCGGAAGTCACGTTTAATCAGGACGTAGAATTGGTGTTTTTGATGCCCCATATGCATGTGCGGGGGAAAGACATGACCTATACGCTGGAGTATCCGGACGGAAAAAAGGAAGTGGTCCTGAACGTGCCGCGCTATGACTTCAACTGGCAGCTTGGTTACGACACATCGATCAAGGTGCCGAAGGGAACAAAGTTGCACGTCGATGCGCACTTCGACAATTCCATCAACAACAAGTTCAATCCCAATCCGAATCGGACTGTTTACTACGGCGAAATGACCTGGGAAGAAATGATGAACCCCTTCTTCGGCGTGGTTGTGGACAGGAACATCGATCCGAAGAAGATCATCACAAGCCGGGGTCCTACGGCCAACGGAGCGTAGATAAAAGAACAGCGGCGAGCGGCAATATGCAGGCGTTGAGTTATTTTTTCAACGCCGTTGTCCAGTTCTGCACCACTGTAAATTCCTCATGCGAGTGGCCGCCGGACGGCTGGCCCGACTGCCGTTATCTTGCCGAACATGGCGTCGGATTCCAGTCCGATGCGTCGGTAACTTTCTTGAAGTGTGTGCTCCTGGTGAAAGGTTGGTTCAGATACTGCGGATCCTCGACGATGGTTGTAACAATAAGCCACGAATCGCCGTTACTCTCCATCGTGCGGCTGGCATATTCGGTCACGACGGCATTCCCGCTGTAAGGAACGCCGTTCTTCTGGAGGTATCCCGGCTTCATGTGAGTTGTAACAACCTTTAGATTACCTGTGCGAGGCTCGGCTGATTGCCCGCCGCGGCCTCCGCGGCCACCACCGGCGAATTCCCACTGAGCGGCAGAATATCCCTGCCAGGTTGGCTCTCCCGCAGGCGCCTGCAACGCGCCGAAGCGGAACTGTCGGGTTTGAGTGCCGGCGTCTGTATCGATGCGTAAGGTATTGTCGTTTTCCCAGGTAATGTGGAGATTTCCGGGTACGCGCATGATGGCCGCCGCGCCAAACGCCTTGCACTGATTGCCGGCTGCTTCGTCCTTCGCGGGATCCCATGAATCCGCTACGCGGCGGCCTTCGTTATTGAGGGGAATACTTGGATAGTCGCCCTTTTTGGGAGTCACCATGCGGAAGCGCCAATCTTCGGTAACCACTGAAACCCAATAACCCGTGATGTCGATTGGAGCCGCGGCCCTGGCGGTTGTGGGCGGGGGAGCCTGGCCGCCGCGGCCGCCCTGGGCATTGATGGACACGGGAACGAAAAACAGAAGCGCCGCCCATGGAACAATGCACTTCATTTTTTTCCACTCAATTTCAACTGGTACTTCGGATACATCGTTTCGGCGCCGCCTCTGGCTGCCTCTTCCGGCAGCTCATGGTGCGCCGGAAATTCGGTTAAGGACGGATTCGTGCCTGGAAGGAAATGGGGCACCACGCCTGCGGGCCGGTCCACCTCCTCGACAACACCGCAGGGATAAGGAGGTATCTGTTGGTGTAGATCCAACTCATAGTCGGTGGTTCGCACGAAGGGTTCTGTCAAGTACACGGGATCCGTAACAATTTCGACGATGGTTAGCCAGTTGCCATGCCGGATCCAGTGTTCGGACAGAGTGGCCATGTCGCTGCGCGGAACGCCATTGCGCCGAATGTAACCTTCTTTAAGGTGAGTGACCGTTACGGTCAGCATGTCCCCTTCCCACTTCGCAGTGGAAAAGCCGGACCACGTGTGTGCGGCATATTCGGGCGGGTGGGGCCGCCCATCGAGATACACCGTGCGGTCCACCGATCGCAACCACTCTGCATGAAAAGCGGTGATCTGTCTCGTGACCGGATCGACCTCTTTCGAGATCCGCAGGGCCGAAGGACCGCGCCATATATAGTCCGCCGAGTGTGGTCTGCACTGCCATTCGGCAAGCGTCTGGACAGAGGCGCTCCAGGTATCCGCTCTCATGCGCGCGGCATCATTGATCGGAAGCCCAAGGTAGTCGCCGAGCTCCGGCCCCGGCACTCGCTCCGGTTGATCTTCGTAAAATCTCGGCGCCCACTCGCCGGAAAAATCGATTTGTGCGAATGCAGGAATACTCGCGAGCAGGACTACCAGGAGAACCAACAGACCTATAACGATCGCGCGATTGGCGTGATGCATATAGCCTCCTGAAACAACCGTTGCGCACGCTAGCACACACGATTTTCGATGTCAAAGGCGCCATCGCCTGATAAATCCTTGAGGCTTTGCACAAGAAGTCATGGGAAATTGGGCCTGTTGAATAGTTGCTGGTCCAGGAGGGGAATACGTGATTTCAATCCGGCGCACACTTATCTTGCCGAGCAGGGTGTTGGGTTCCAGCCGGCCGCATCAGGAAGTTTCTTGAATTGTGATGTCCTAACGAAGGACTGGGTCAGATATTGCGGGTCATCCAGCATTGTCGTGACGGCGAGATAACGAACCCCCTTATCCTCAATTGTCATGAAGTACTCGGTAAGGACTGCGTTACCGCCATAGGGAATGCCATTCTTCTGCAGATATCCCGGCGTCATGTGTGTCGTCACGACCTTCAACGAAGAACCAGGACGGGTTTGAGGTGCTGTTGCTCCTTGTCCTCCGCGTCCTCGTCCACCCCGGCCGCCGCCAGGAAGTTGCCACTGGGCGACGGAATAGCCTTGCAAGCTCGGCTGCGCAGGCTCTTGCGACGCGCCGAAATAAAACATGCGCGTCTGCGTTCCGGTATCGGTGTCGATGCGCAGCGTATTGTCGTTCTCCCAGGTGACATGCAGGCGGCCGGGCATACGCATGACGCCAACCGGCCCATAGCCTTTGCATTGATTGCCGGACGCCTCGTCCTTTGCCGGATCCCAGGTATCGGCTACACGGCGGCCCTCGGGATTGATGGGCAGATACCTGTAGTCGCTTTTCGCCGGAGTAATCACTCGGAAGATCCAGTTATCGGTTACCAGCGAAACCCAATACCCGGTGATATCGATCGGCGCGGCTGCCTTGGCTGTGGGTGGGGGCCCGGGCTGACCATCAGCGCCACGCGCACCTCGCTGGGCATAGGTATAGCCTGGCGCCAGAAGCAAAAGCGTGGTCAGCGCAAATAAAAATAGAGGCATCCTACGGCGTAGATTCGCGTCGTTCATTATTTCCCTCGTCATGACGCGCTCCCGGTTGCTACTTTGAAGGCTTGCGCAATTTCGATCTAATTTCCGGATACATCGTCGCTGCGCCGGCCCGGACTACGTCCTCGGGCACGCCGACTTTGTTCGCGAACTCCGTAATAAACGTGTTCGTCCCCGGCAGTTCGTGCGGCACGACACCTTTGGGCCGATCCACTTCTTCTACGACATTGCACGGATACGGGGGGATCTGCTGGTTCAATATCAAACGATACTCCTGACTTCGAACGAGAGGCTCCGTCAGATAGACAGGATCATAAACAATATTGAGCCACGTCAGGATGTCACCGCGCCGTATCCAGTATGTGGTTATGGTTATCAAATCACTGTGCTGAACACCGTTTCGCCGAAGATATTCTTCTTTGAGGTGGGTGGTCGTTATTTTCAGCGTGTCGCCTTCCCATTCCCCGGTGGAGAAGCCGCCCCAGGTGTGCGCTGCATACTCCGGAGGATGAGGGCGTCCGTCCAGGTAGATGGCGTTATCAACGGAACGCAACCATTCGGCGTGAAACGCAGTGATCTGCCGTGTGACGGGATCTACTTCCTTAGAGATTCGCAGTTGGGACGGCCCGCGATTAATATAAGCGAATCCATGCGGTCTGCACTGCCATTCGGGCAGAGTCTGAACCGATGCAGCCCAGGCTTCGCCTCTTGCGCGGGACGCGTCGCTCATCGGAATTCCAAGCCAGTCACCGACGTAAGGATTCCCAATGCTATCTTCGTTGCCATTGGGAGCCCATTCTCCAGAAAAATCAATTTGGGCGAACGCTGGAACCGCCGCCAGCATGATCACCAGCAGGAATAAAGGAACTGCGGTCTTCACTGTCTTGAGGTTACCCATACCATCCTCCACAAAAATAAGGGCCATATCGCACTTTCGTCGCAAATTTCACACCCAATAACGTCCCATGTCAACAGGCGATTGCAGGGTGCGGCGGAGAGAAATAGCTGCCGATTTCACGGATTACGGCAGATTCAATCCGTGTAATCCGTAGTCCGCGGCTATTCCCCGCAAGCTGTGCCACAGGCTTTGACATCAATTAGGGCGTGTGTTAGCTTCCACGGCTATTAAGGTCTTATACACGTACCGGAGCGAATCATGAATACAAAGCATTTCAAATTTTCCGTCGGTTTGAGGGTGATCCTGGTCCTGGCGAGTGTTGCTTTCACTGTGACGGTCGGTCTGGTGGGGCGCGTCGACGGGCAGCTCAATCAGACTCCCGCCAACGCAGAAGTCCACGTGCTGCACATACGCGGACCCGTGTACATGATTGTGGGCGCCGGGGGAAACATCACGGCCTCCGTGGGTCCGGACGGGGTGTTGATGGTGGACACCGGCCTGGCGCAGATGACCGATAAGGTCCTGGCGGCGCTCCGGCAATTGCAAACCGATGTGAACACGAATGGCATCGGCGAGTGGAAATATGCGGCGGAAACCCGGTCGAACGTTCCGCGGATGCGTGACACGAACCCGCCGCCGAAGCCCATCCGATACATTATCGATACGCACGTTCATCCGGATCATACCGGCGGCAACGAGAAGGTTTCCGCGGCAGGCCGCACAATCACCGGTGGCAACGTTTCCGGGGATATACGGAATGCGGCAGAGGGTGCAGCAATTATCGCACACGAAAATGTTCTGGTCCGGATCCATTTCATGAACGGCGAGGGAGTTCAGATTATTCACATACCGAACGCGCACACCGACGGCGACAGCCTGGTGTACTTCCGCGGCTCGGATGTGATCGCCACCGGAGATTTGTTCGTAACCACCAGTTATCCCATCATCGACATCGAGCGGGGTGGCAACGTCCAGGGCATTATCGATGCACTGAACCGGATTCTGGATTTATCGATTGCCGAGTTTCGAACTGAAGGCGGCACGATGATCGTTCCGGGGCATGGACGGCTCTGTGACTCGGCCGATGTGGCCTACTATCGAGACATGGTCACGATCATCCGGGACCGCATCCAGGAGATGATCAAAAAGGGCATGACGTTAGACCTGGTGAAGGCGGCCAAACCGACGCGGGATTATGATCCGCGGTACGGCGCAACGACCGGCTTCTGGACCACCGATATGTTTATTGAGGCCGTGTACAAGAGCCTCAGTGCGAGAAAATGACTCAGGGCCTTTGCAAAGGTTTTGAAATCTTCACGGCAAGCGAACACCACCAGGGACTCGGACCCTGCCGGTTCGAGATCATCAATGGCGCGGGGCAGCATCAGGGCTGCGGCGACAAGGATCATCCAACGAACACGCATGAATGGACTCCCGGGTATTAGCTACGCGTTTGTTCTCGCCAGACGCCCAAAGCCTTCTGGGCAGGACGGTCCGAGAAACTGAAGAGCACGGCCTCGCCCTTTGTTTCGTGGGAAACGGAATACCAGGACGGAACGACGAAAATATCGTGCTGCGCCCAATCGAGGCTGATGTCGCCGACCTGGCTTCGCCCCTGGCCTTCCACGGCGCAATAGACTGTCGCATCGGTGGACCGATAGGCTGCCCCTCGAAAACCGGCCGGTAAGAGCTGAATGAACGCCCCAATCACCGGCATCGGATATCCGCCTGTTGCCGGATTGATGTATTGCATCTTGACGCCGTGGCACGGATGAAGCGGACCGTTCCGGTAGAGCTGGTCCAGCACTTCCCTGCTGTGTGAGTAAGGATAGTTGAACACCGGGGAAGACATGCTCAGAGGGCTAAATTCGACCGGCATCAGGTTGCCGCCGTAACGTTTCAGCGAGTCCCCTTCGTTTCTGCCAACAGACTGCACTTCTTCGGGATAGTGCTCGGCAAAACTCGTATTGAGCATGTTCACCAGCGGAATATCCAGACCATCCATCCAGACTGTAAGCGTATCGCTCGGGTTGCCGTGATCGTGATATGTCCAGGACGGTGTAAGGATGAAATCGCCGGGATGCATCGTGGTCCTCTCGCCCTCCACTGCAGTGTATGCGCCATTACCCTCAATAACGAGGCGTAACGCCGAAGCGGTATGGCGGTGTGTTGGCGCGATTTCTCCGGGCAGGTTCAACTGCAAGCCCGCATACAGGCTTTCAGTGATTTGTGACGTACCGCGGATTCCGGGGTTCTCCAGGATGAGGACGCGACGCTCGGCTTCCTTCGCCGTAATCAGCCTTCCGGCTTCCATCAACAGCGGACGGATTTCGTTGTACCGCCACAAGGCCGGAACACACTTGGGTCTCGGCTTGACCGGCACCAACTCACCAAGCGATTCCCAAAGGGGAGCGGCGTTCTTTTTGTCGAGCCGCTCGTAGAACTCAAGAAACTCCGGCGATGTCTCCGGCTTGATATAGAAACTCGTCGTGTCCATCTTCATGGCCTCGGCAGCTCTGTTTCAGGCGGCGCGAACCTTCACTTCCATCGTGCCGATTTTCTCGATAGTTGCGACGATTGTATCGCCCGGCTCAATTGGGCTAACGCCCTCAGGAGTCCCCGTGACGATCACGTCGCCCGGATACAAGGTATAAAAAGCCGATGCGAACTCGATCAATTCCGGCACACCCAGGATCATGTATTTCGTATTTGAGTTTTGCCGAACTTCACCGTTGACCGAAAGTTTCAGATCGAGTTGGCCGGGATTGGAAATCTCATCCGCGGTCACCAGCCAGGGGCCAAGCACGGCGTAGCTATCGGGAGATTTGCGGAGGCTGCGCTCTTCGGGTCCACGGATAGTAAGATCTAAACCAATGCTGTAGCCGGCAACATATTCGAGCGCTTCGGTGCCAGAGACATTGTTGGCGGTCTTCCCGATAACCACCGCCAATTCCACCTCATGATCGTTCCGCCGATCCAACTTGCGCAGGGCAATACCTTCTCCTGGCCCGACCAGAGAACTGCTGGCTTTCAGAAACAGGCCTGTCTTATGAATCACGGCCATGTGAGCCTGATTGTCGTGGTGAAGGTGAGCGTCGGTGCGAACTTCAGCCAGGTGTTTATGATAATTCACAGGAGCTCCGATTACTTTGCTGGGATTGGCTACAGGGCTAAGCAGCTTCAGACCGGTCAGCGGCATCGACGGCGCGTCGGCTGCGACCGCTCGAATTCGCCCTTCTACTCTCGGCAGATTGGCGATGAAGACATCATACGTGGGCAAGGGATAACGGTAGCTGGGTAGAACATCCAGCGCGGCGGTAACATCCTGCACGTTTAAACCATCCACCAGGCCAAGACGAGCATCCCCGAACCAACAAAGCCGCATAACAGTCTCCTTAGAGCTGGGAGCCTTTCCCACGGGGGCCCACCAGTTATACATCAATACGGGTCAAAAAACATTTCGAGGCGCGGATGACGCGGATTCCGGGGCAGACCCCAATTTCTGCAACCCAAGAAATTGGGGTCTGCCCCGGAATCCGCGGTTACAGGCTGGCCGCCGCGTCAGGTTGAAAACCTGGAGCGCGGTTGGGTTCGTAGTGGCGGTTTTCTGCAGTAAGGCGTTCACAGGTGTCCCGGATATATCGATGCTGCGCGTAGATGGGCCGTTCCGCATCGATGGGGACGAAGCCAAATTCACGACTCAGGTTTTCGTATTCTTGAAGGACCTTGGGAGCGAAACGTAGATAGCTTTCGACAGGGTCACTTACATTGGTGACGTCTTGCCCTGCCTCGTAAAACTTCATCTGGCGGCCAGCGGCGATGCGCTTCGCGCAGATCTCGGGCGATATCGCAAAGTAGAACACCACGTCGGGCCTGCGAGCGGGCCTGTAGAGGTTCCGAGACCAGTCTCGATCCAGCCCACGGGCGACATCGCGGGCCATACCCGTGAAGATGTATCGATCGGCGAGCACGATCTTTCCGGCGCGCAGCGATGGTTCGATAACAGTATCGTATCGGTGACGAAAGTCGGCGGCATGCAAAACCGCAAACTCTTTCGGCGACAGGGCGCGAGTGGCTTTCCTGGCCTTGATGAGCGGCTTGAACAGTGGCGACGAATTCCATTTTGTGACGACGACTTCCTGACCTATACCTTCCAACCAAGCCTTTAAGAGCTTGCGCTGGGTCGTCTTACCAGCCCCATCGAGACCTTCAAAAGCGATCAACCAGGCGGTTTTGTTCGTGCTTTTCACAATGATATTGGACACTGGGTTCTCGGTCTGGTGTCGTAAAAAATTGTAAAGATAGGACCTTCCGACAGGAAATTCCCTTTGCTCGCGCAGTTCAATGCATGGATAATCCCTGTTTGTCTTCAGAATCATTTTCTTGAGAGTGACCCATGACGCGACTAAAAGTTGGAGATCGTGTATATATTCGAGGGCTCGTCCAATCGGATTGTCTGGGATTGACGGGAACGATCCTCGAGATCAGTCCGAGTGCCTTATTCCCACCCCGCATTCAGCGATGTAAGGTGGACTTCAACGGCAAGATACGCCGGGTTCTTGATGTCCACCTGGTTCCTGCGATCAAGCAGGACGAGTCCGCGCCAGCAGCGTAAATCGGCGGACTGGATAGAGCCGCGGATTCGACCCCCCGCTCGAATCGTGTAATCCGTGTCATCCGCGGCTTTTTGTGTGTAGAATGCGGCATCTGATCCAGCGGAAGGTGACAACTATGAAGAGGTTCATCGCAGTCATAAGGGCGCTGGTGTGCATCAGCCTCTTGATCCCAGCGGCAACCGCGCAGAAAACCACACCAGGTCCCGTACTTCAGGCACTTGATGAAGAACTGAAACGGGCCTTCGACGTGCTGAAGCAGAAGGGAGATCCCGCACCTTACTTCATTGGCTATTCCGTTAGTGAAATGGAAAGCGTCGACATCGATGCATCTCTCGGCGCGTTGCGGTCCAGCCAAACCAGCCTGACGCGGCTTCTGGACGTCGATGTCCGCGTAGGCGACTATCAACTGGACAATACTCATCAGATCCGAGGGCAGCGCGGAACGACTTCGGGCCCCTCATTTTCTTATCCGGTACTGATGCCAGTCGATAACGACATCGATGCCCTCAAGAGCGTCATATGGCTGGAAACCGATCAAAAGTACAAAGCAGCCGTGGAACGGTTCATTCAAGTTAAGGCAAATCGCGCAATAAAAGTCGAGGAAGAAGACACATCCGCCGATTTGTCGCGTGAGTCGAAACAGACCGCTGTTCTTGCGCCGGCAAATTTGGATCTGGACATCCCCACGTGGCAAAAGAAGGTGCAGGACTTCTCTGCGCTGTTCAACAAATATCCCGAAATTTACGAAGGCTCCGTTGGTCTATCTTCGAGCGCCACCAACGACTACCTGGCCAATACCGAAGGCACCTCCGTCCAACATGGTATCGCCAGCATACGCCTTAGTATTTACGCCAGAACAAAGGCTGATGATGGAATGGAGCTTTATCGCTTCGAATCGTTTGATGCTCATTCCGCGGACCACCTGCCGGGCGATGCCACAATCCGGCAAACAATCGAAACGATGGTGCGGGATCTCAAAGCTCTTCGCGCCGCGCCGGTCATCGAGCCCTATACCGGCCCCGCCATCCTGTCCGGCCGGGCTAGTGGTGTATTTTTCCACGAAATCTTCGGCCACCGAATCGAAGGGCACCGTCAGAAGAGCGAAACTGAAGGTCAGACTTTTACAAAGAAGATCAATCAGCCAGTCTTGCCCGACTTCATTTCTGTGATTGATGATCCGACCATGGAACGGATTGCCGGCACCGACCTCAACGGACACTACGCATTCGACGACGATGGAGTCCCCGCCGAACGCGTTACGGTTGTGGACAAAGGAATTTTGAAAAACTTCCTGATGTCTCGTTCCCCAGTATCTGGCTTTGAAAACTCGAATGGGCACGGGCGCAAAGCTCCGGGTTTCCGTACCGTCGGACGCCAGGGCAATTTGATTGTGCAGGCCACCAACACCGTTTCAGATGCGAAAATGCGGGTGATGCTGATCGAAGAAGCCAAGAAGCAGGGCAAACCGTTCGGGCTGCTTTTCAAGGACATTTCAGGCGGCTTTACCTTAACCGGACGGTCCAGTCCGCAGTCATTTCAGGTAACGCCGATTATGGTTTATCGGATCTACGTCGATGGAAGGCCGGACGAACTGGTTCGCGGAGTCGACCTGATCGGCACACCCCTCACGTCTTTCAGCCAGATCGTCGCTGCCGGCGACACGCCCGAAGTCTTCAACGGATTCTGCGGAGCCGAGTCCGGGTATGTGCCCGTCGCGGCGGTCTCACCAAGTATTCTGACCGCGCAAATCGAAGTGCAGAAGAAGGCCAAATCCTCGGATCGCCCGCCCATTCTGCCGCCGCCCCCGTTTAAAGGAGCACGCCCATGACGCGCTCTGCCGGATTGAAAATCGCGCTTGTCCTTCTTTTGGTTCCCTCCGCGTTTTCTTACGGACAAGGTACACCGGCTTTATCAGATCCTGTAATGCGGGCGATGGCGGACGAGCTGGAGAGATCCATTGCCGAGCTGCAGTTCAAGGACCTGGACAAGCCATACTTTATTCAATACATCGTACTCGATCAGGAAGAATACCGCGGTTCGGCAACGTTCGGCGCTCTTACCGCTTCGGACCGGGATCGAGCCCGCATTCTTCAGGCGCAGGTCCGCGTGGGTGACTACGAGTTTGATAATTCCGAGTTCATCACTGGGCAGCAATTTCAGGGGCCGCCACCCTCGGGGATAACTTCATCGACCATAATCGAAAATGATTATGAAGGCATTCGGCACGCGTTGTGGCTGGCGACGGATGCTGCGTACAAACAATCCGTCGAACAGCTCGCACGGAAGCGTGCATTCGTTCAGAACAAGATCCGCGGTGATCAGATACCTGACTTTTCGAAGGAAAAGCCGGTTACTGCAGTCGCAGCGCGCAGGGGACTGGAAATTGACAACCCACGTTGGGAAAACCAACTGCGGGAATGGTCGGCCATTTTCAAAGAGTTTCCCGCGATCCAACAATCCACCGTTGAGTTGCAGGCGCAGCTCATCCACAAGTACCTCATCAACAGCGAAGGGACGCGGACGCTTCAGCCCTCAATGATCGTTTCGGTGGAAGTTGCAGCCAGCAGTGAGGCACCTGACGGCATGCGTCTCAGGCATTCGATCCCATTCAATGCCAGAAGCTTCGATCAGCTTCCATCCGCACAGGAAATCAGTAACTCCATTCGAAGTATGGCCTCTGACCTGACGGCTTTGCGTTCGGCTCCCGTCCTGGATGCCGACTACTCGGGTCCCGTGCTATTTACAGGTCAAGCATCTGCCGAGATGTTCGCACGCGTGCTAGTGCCGAATCTTTCCGGACAACGCCTTCCCCTGTCCGATCGCGATCAACAGGGGCCCACGACACGCAGCGAACTTGTGGATAGGCTGAACCGGCCTGTGCTTCCTTCGTTTCTTTCGGTATTCGATGATCCGACCGAGCAACGCGTCGGCAATCAGGAACTCATCGGACATTACCAGGTGGACGATCAAGGTGTGCCGGCACGCCGCGTTTCTTTGGTCGAGAGTGGTGTATTGAAAACGTTTCTGATGTCCCGCCGTCCCGGCAAAAATATGCTTCAGTCCAATGGCCACGGACGTTCCGGGTACCCGGGCAGAGAAACCGCACAGATCGGGAACCTCTTTATCCAACCAACTCAAGGCAAGAGCTACGAGGACCTCAAACAAGAACTCGTCACGATGTGCCGCACGGAGCAACTCGATTACTGCATCATCATCAAGGCGCTGGACACGGACGTTCGCAGTCCAATCGGCATGCCGTTCCTGACATACAAAATTTACGTTGCCGACGGCCGGGAGGAACTCGTACGCGGAGCATTCGCTACCAGCATTCCCGTTCGATCATTGCGGCAGATCGATGCTGTCGGAAATGACACCTTCGTGGTCAACAGACTGTCGGGTGGGGGAGATCTTCCGACACCGACGAGCATCGTTGCCCCATCCGTGCTTTTGGAAGAAATGGAACTGAAGCGTCCCACGGGTAACCAGCAAAAGCCCTCGCTGCTGACCCATCCGTTTTTCAAAAAATAAATTCAGACTAGGCCATTCTCATCGTATAGGCCTGGTTGCCCTCCCGCGAGTTGGTGCTTCAGGAATTTCCTGCACAGAGGACGCGATGGTCTGAGCCTCCGTCAAGAGGACGTCGAAGCGATCTTCACTATTCTCGTATACAAACTCGATAAGACCGCTCTTGCGCCGAACCGCTCGATAGAGAATGCGGCGGCGTTCGCTGAGCCTATTCCCACGAATCTCGTACTGTACCCATTCCTCGCCATTTCCGGTAAAACGTCGTGGTTCATCGAACTTTGCGAAGCCCAAGGGCGGTCCGCGACGACCCATCCTTGAGGCGCCATGATCTGAAAAGTGCGAGTCTGCACAACCTGTGCCGATGGGGAGATTTGAATTGTCGCCAAAACAAAAAGAAGCAATTTCATGGGGACCGCTCATAGGATGTCGCAAATCGCCCACCTTGTCCACGTCGACATGGTTCGTCGCAGTCGTCCAAAGTGCGAGTGCACTTTTTCGAAGATGTAGTTGACAGGGCCTTCCGACTACGTTATAAAAACGCTTGCGACACGACGGCGTGTCTGCAAGTCAAGACATTGAAGTCTTCGGTTCCCGGTGCCGGGTCCGAAGGCTTTTTTTATTTTGGGGCGGCTTAGTTCCCTCAGACAACGATGTCCGGCAGACCAAAGCTGCTCTGGACATTTGTTTACTCAAACTGGCGGTTCCGTCACAGATCCGAACGTGTAACCTCTTGGGAACTGGATTTGCTGCCGGACCGAAAATTTGGAGGAGAAATGACCAACATTAATAGCAGCGTATCGAATTCCCATCCACGCCGCCCAACGATTTTGGGATGGCTACGAGTTGCTGCACTGCTCTCTTTCGCACTCCTTGCGGGCGGATTGCGACTTGCGAACGCCCAGGAGGTCAGTGGAATCTACACGGACGGCACCACCAAAGACCTCGGTGACAAGACAAAAATCGACTGGTTAAAAAATATCAAGTTAAGGGGCTGGGTCGAAGGGAGCTACATTTGGAACTTCAACAAAGTGAACCCGAACGTAGCCAACGCCAACTTGGGAAAGTCCGCTATTCAGGACCAAAACCTGACGATTGAAGGGCAGGCATTCCATACTCATGATAACAGCGTCACACTCGATCTCGCGGAGATTGAGGTTGAAAAGGTTCCTGAACGTGGTTCGGTGGGCTTCAAGCTAGACCTCGCTGCGGGCGATATTCAGGACACGATTGTTCAGACGATTAAGTCGGTTAGTCCGAACGGTGTTAGCGACTTTGACAGGACGTTTCAGCAGGCATCCATCAGCTACTTAGCGCCGGTTGGCAAAGGACTCCGTTTCGACTTCGGAAAGTTTGTAACACACATTGGTGGCGAGACGATCGAAAGTATCAAGAACCGTAACTTCTCTCATTCCTTCTTCTACAGCTACGCCATTCCCTTCCAAGACAGCGGTATTCGGATGAATTACGCCTTCAGTCCCAAGGCTTATGCGGAGCTTTACATTCTGAATGGTTGGAACGTGACTTTTGATAACAACCGCGGAAAGACTTACGGACTCAGCTTCGGATTGACACCCAGCAGTAAATTTAGTGCGTACTTGAACTACCTGGGAGGTCCTGAGCATAACAATAATAGTGGGGATTGGCGGCACCTGGGCGACTTTCAAGTCGGCTACTCTCCGGTCGCAACGCTTTCGATGATGGCAAACATCGACGTTGGACAGGACAACAAAGGCGCCGGTCCCGGAAAGAATGCTCTGTGGAGAGGCATCACCTATTACTTGCGGCCAGCGGTTAAGGGGCGCTTCTTTCCGACACTACGAGCGGAATACTATGAAGATCGCGACGGCTTCACCACTGGGGTCCCACAGCACCTCTGGGGATTCACGGTGACGCCGGACTACAAGTTGGGCAGCGAAGATGATTTTGTGCACGTCCTGTTGCGGCCCGAGATTCGCTATAACAAGTCAAGTGCGAAATTCTTCAGCCAAGAAAACAACTTCCGCTCGCTCGACCACCAGTGGACCGTGGGCGCCGGTATAGTCGCGTACTTCTAGCTCGTCCGACCCGCAGGTTTGCGTAGCCGACAAGGAGCGGTCACATCGCATAAAGAATGTGACCGTTCCTACGGCCGACGCTGCGTAGTGATCATTTTGGACCATTTTGACAGTTTGACAGGGCTGCTGCCGTGATTCATACTGCCCCTCTGACTGGAGGCGGGATTATGATCCGGTTTATCTCCATCGCAGTGTTATCCCTGGTACTAGCTGGGTCCGTTACTCCATGGAGCGGTGAATCGAAGTCAGGCCTGATTTGTACGCTCACAGGAAAGGAAATCCGGGCCTGCTGTTGCCAGTTAAAGGATGGACAGCTCTATTGTCCGCTGGCGAATAAGACGATACAGACTTGCTGCTGCAAATCGGAGGGATAATAACTAAGCTCTAGTTGATGCCGCTTACTATCATGCTGACTTCTTCCGTTCTTCCGTTCTTCCCTTCTTCCATATTGCAGCAGATTAACAATTCTTCCAATCTCCCACAGTCTCTACCCCACGCTGAGCAACCTTTGCTTCGGCGACTCTGTGGTCTTTGAACGGACCTCGTGCAAAGCCGGGTCCCACAAGTTCGTGCTGGACACGGGGTGTGGGACAAATGTTGAATAAGAATTGACCCGCCTCTCGCCGAGTTCCTCAACTTTCTCGTGAACCGCCATACCGTACGCCTTTTCCCCACAGAGTAACACCGTAGTGAGGACAAGCTGTTCGAATTGCCCAAGGCATCCGTC
>QHXC01000015.1 GCA_003222815.1 Acidobacteriota bacterium
GTTTGGTGCACTCGCGAACAAGACCTACGGAAACGGGCCGTTCGGCGTGAGCGCGACGGCCTCGTCGGGCCTGGCCGTCAGCTTCGGGGCGGCCGGCACCTGTTCCATCACGGGGACAACGGTGACGATCATCGGGGCAGGGTCGTGCAGCATCACGGCGTCGCAGTCGGGCAACGCGAGCTACAACGCGGCGCCCGACGTGCTGCAGACCTTCAGCATCGGCAAGGCGTCGTTGACCGTCACGGCGGATTCAAAGTCGAAACAGTACAGCGATGCGGTGCCTCCGTTGACCGCCTCGATCACCGGGTTCGTCGCCGGCGACACGGCGGGCGTGCTGAGCGGCGCACCGTCGCTCGGCACGACGGCAACGACGAGCAGCGCTCCTGGCACGTATCCGATTTCCGTTGCTCTCGGTACGTTGACGGCCGCCAACTACCAGTTCGCGTCGTTCGTGCCAGCGACGCTGACGATCGTCGCGGAGGATGCGGTCGTCACCTACACCGGCGATACGACGGCAACGACATCGGCGCCGACGGGCGCATCCACGGCGAGCGTCGTGCTTGCCGCGGCCGTCGCCGAAGCGGCAGACGGATCTTTGGGCAATACGCTTCCCGGCAAGCTGGTGAGGTTCTCGGTCTTCGCATCGAACAACCGGTCGGCGGTTGTCGTGATGGCGACGGTCGGCGGCGACAACACGGCGAGCGTGACTGTCGCGCTCGGGGATGACACCTATACGGTCAGGCTCGAATTGGTCACGAATGCCGAGTACGCAGCCGCGCCCAGCAATGCGACGGTCACGGTGGTCAGGAAGAAAAAATAAGATCTTCCAGAGCCGCGGGCGGACGAGTCTTTTCGACTACTTCTCGGTCTCCTGCGAGCCGAGGAACAGTCGTCGTCCGTTGGCCAGCAGAAGATTGCGGCCTACTCCTTTGTTGGTGCCGTCTTTGGCCTGATAGCCTTCGATGACGAGCTCCGTTCCAATCGCCAGCGAGTTTTTCGTCACGCCGTTCTTGATCAGTTGATTCGGGCTGCCGCCTTCGATCATCCAGGCGGCCACCGCGCCGCTCTCGTCTTTCACGTCGAGGTGGAACCACGAGTGAGGATTGATCATTTCCCATTTCGTGAGTGTTCCCTTCAGCGTGAGCGGCTTGTTTACGTCAAATTCGGCCGAAAATGCGTGATGCGCCCAGACCGGCACAGCGGCGAGCAGTAAGACAACACCGGTAATCACAACACCTAGCTTCGTTCGCATGGATTCCTCCTTACTTTTTTCTTAGCGTCGGGCCCACTGGGACCCGCTTATTTCGATCCCTTCTTCGCAGCTGCTTCGGCGGCTCTCTTATCTTCGGCTCGAGCTCCCGCCAGTGTGTTCGCTACACCATAGTTTCCTTCGTGACAGGCGTGTTCAAATATCGGCCCCACCGCCTTCCTCAGGGAAAGACTTGCGGTCCAGGGTCTCGCCCACGTTTTCTCATCTTCAACTGTGAATTTGTAATCGATCGTGTCGGCGTCGAGGCGCGTGAACCGTTCGGTCACTCTCATGTCCTCACTCGAATTTTGGAAAGGGTTCTTGCCGTTAAAGTTTGCTGTCTCGACAACTAGCGTATCGCCCTCCCAACGGCCACGAGAGCTCCCAATCCACTGGCGGACATTTTGGGGGAGTTGCGGACGACTGTCCAGGGGGATGATGCGAACGTCATGGATCATCTCCGTGAGAATCATCACATACCCCGGAGCCTGAACAATTTGATAATTACTGTTATAAGCTGTCGGCATCATTGGCGGTCCGGAACCCGCCATGATGATGCAGCGCGTGCCGACCGGCATGTTCCGTACGTCGTCGGTGGTGGCGCCCATTCGCCTCCTCTCCGCCGCGCGGTCGGCCTGTCTCTTCTGTCCATCGGCCGTCACGGGAGGAAGTTTTCCATCAGATGGATCGACGATCATCGACGTTCGCACGGTCGATGCGTGCGTGGACTGGTTCCGGTCCAATCCAAACTGAGTAAAGTCGTAGTGGACGTCGGCTATGGTTCCGGGTTCCGTTTGTTCACTTTCGCGTTCAGCGGCCTGCTTTTCAATTTGCGCGGCTTCCTCTTTTGAATAGAACTCTTTCGTAACGTTATTGGGCCTTTGCAATGGCGTGTACGTGGAGTTCGTCCAATATCCTTGCAGGTCCGGCTGTCCGTCAGGTGTACGTGCCGGAGTCCACTTCTTCGCAGCAGGCGCCGCCTTTGCAGTGGAAGAAGGCGCCTGACCAGCCACCGGTATCGTCACCAACAACACTACGGCGATAACAACCGCCAGCGTACCTATTGAAGCGAAAAATCGATGGTGCATCTGAAACCTCCCTTTCACCTTTCTAGCGTCGGGCCCACCGTCCGGGTCCCTTCGGTACGCCGCTTCGCGGCCTCCCAACTCCCGGCCGGTCCCCCCACGCCTTATTTAGCGTCGGGCCCACCGTCCGGGTCCCTTCGGTACGCCGCTTCGCGGCCTCCCTACTCCCGGCCGGTCCCCCCACGCCTTATTTAGCGTCGGGCCCACCGTCCGGTTCCACCACGCCGTCACTTGCTCGGCTGCTTGCGCAGATGCCCATAGATCAATTCTTCTACGAACTCCACGCACTTGAATTCCATGATTTGCGCGTTCTTTTCCTTACGGCGATAGAGGGGCATGCTCATCTTCCAGGGCCGCGTAAACACATTTGGATCCGTGATGGTGACTTCGTAATTGAGAAGGTCCGGTGTCTGGGCGGTAAGACGTTCGACCACGTGTAAGGCGTCGCTATGGAAATTTCCCGCCCTGTCGAACCAGGTCTGGTCGTTGAAACCGGTGGTGTCGATCTCCAGCGTTTCTCCATCCCAGCGCCCGTTCGACCATCCCATCATTTTGGTCGTGCCCTGGATGATCTGGAACTTATAGGGCATGTACATGGCGCGCGGCACGCCCGGCAGATAACACTTGATTTCCGGATCCAGTGTCAGGCGCTTCGCAAAATTGTCCTTTTTTTTCGCCAATGCGGCAGGCTGGTATGGAATCGCACCGCCCTCCACTATACCCAACCCGGGAGGAATCGCGTCCTCTGCGCCGAGCGCAGTCACACGCCCAAATCCCGCCGCATGACCTTCAATATCCCAATTTGCTTCGTTAAGGGCTTGCCAAATACCGTTCAGGTTGGGTTTGCCATCCGCGGTCCGTGGGGCTCGATACACCGCCGCTTGTTGCTGACCAGCGATGGGCATCACGGCAAACAAAAGGCCCGCGCCGAGAATCGCCGCAATCGTCAAGTTTCTAAAACGACTTAGCATTTGATCCATCTCTCCGAAATGAGTGTGAAAGACCCTAATTGCGCGTCATTCTATCACTGGATTTAAGGACTTGCAGTCAATTATCGACCGTTATTCCAGAGTGTCAAGAAAACTGTCTTCTGTCCGTCGACAGGATCTTCGGCGCTCCGATGGACGGTATGAGCGACACCGGCGGGCGGAGACCGCGCAAGCCCGAGAGGGCGCAGCCATCTCAGCGGGCGATTCATCTAACCATGTGTCGCAGCCCAATATGGAGAACGTCATTCCATTCGGATGAGAATTGAGAATTGGGAATTGGGCATTGATCAGATCAGACCGGATCTGATCAATGCCCAATTCTTAATTCTCATCCGAATAAACTTTGCGTATGGTAGTTAAGTGAATAGCATTGGGCTTTTGACCTCAGCTCCCGTTGGACCTGAGGCCACGACCGTGTGATGTAGGTAGAACGATGGCGATGCAGGATCTGAAATTACGGCTGGATTATGGGACAGACGGCTTGGCGGTGGAATTACCGGGCGATCGGGCAACAGTCATCGAGCCCGCGCACGTGCCACCAGTCCCCGATCCCGCAGCCACGTTGATTCGCGCACTCCGGTCACCGATTGGCAAACGCCCCTTGAGGGAAGTCGTACGATCCGGCCAAACCGTTGGTATTTCCGTTTGCGATATCACACGGGCGCAGCCGCGCAAGGTCATGATCGAAGCGCTGTTTTCCGAGATGCCGGGTGTTCGCATGGAGGATGTGACGATCTTTATTGCCACGGGCACCCACCGCCGCAACACCGATGAAGAAATAGAACGAATGCTGGGACGTGAGATTGCTGGGTCAACTCCGATTTCAAAATCACCACGGGTTTCGTTGAGCCTCACTTCTTTGCCGGTTTCAGCGGCGGTCCGAAGATGGTGGCCCCGGGCCTGGCGGGTATTGAGACTGTGATGACTCTCCATGACGTAACGCGCATCGGGCATCCGAATGCCACGTGGGGCGTGACCGAAGGAAATCCAGTGCACGACGACGTTCGAGAGATCGCTCGAATGACGGGTGTCGATTTCGCTCTCGACGTGACACTCAATCGTGACCAGAAAATCACCGCCGCGTTTGCCGGTGACCTTCTCCTGGAACACGCGGCCGCGTGCGCTCTGTCGAAGAAGATTGTCATGCGTCCTGTAAAAGAACCATTCGATGTCGTTGTGACAACGAACTCGGGATACCCGCTGGACCAGAATCTGTATCAGGCGGTGAAAGGAATGTCGGCGGCAGCTAAGGTCGTCAAAGCCGGAGGCACGATCATCTGTGCTTCCGAGCGTGGAGATGGCATCCCGAATCACGGAGCGTCTGGCGAGATTCTGGCATCCTGTTCCTCGCCGCGCGAACTGCTGGATATGATCACTGGGCCCGGTTACTCGCGGCCCGATCAATGGCAGGTGCAGATCCAGGCGCAGATTCAACTCAAGGCAAAAGTATTGGTGAAATCGGACTGCCTGTCGGAAACGCAAATCCGCCAGGCGCACTTCGAACCCGTGAGTGATGTCGCGGCAGCGGCCGTTGAAGCACTGCGGAGCGCTGGACCTGACGCGACGTTGTGTGTGCTACCACAGGGTCCACAGACCATTCCGTATCTGCAAACCGACGCCAACGCGGGCTAAGGGCTGCCTCAAAAATAACTGGTCAGAATTTTCTGACATCGGTGATGGCTGAACGCACATCTTTGTTAGGTATTGCGCATCGGCGATTGCGTATATCAAAACCGCGGCGAGGCTTCTGCTGTTAGGAAATCAGCAACAACCGATACGCAACCGCCAACAAAAATGTGCATCGAGCCGTGACAGGAGGAATTAGCCATGGACTTAGGGCTCCGCGCGAAAGGCGTTGTGATCACTGGAGGCAGTAAAGGTATTGGCCGCGCAACTGGCCTCGCTTTTGCGGCGGAAGGCGCAAACGTTGCCATCTGCGCTCGAGGCGAAGAATCACTTCACAAGACGGCTCTCCAACTGCGGGAGAAAGGAGTGCGCGTCTATGCGGCGAAGTGCGACGTGGGTGAACCGGCAGCACTCGACTCATTTCTTGACGGAGCCCGCAGCGCGCTCGAACGCATCGATATCCTGGTGAACAACGTCTCCGCGTTCGGTGTCACCGACGACGAAGCGGCCTGGCAGACCGGCTTCAATCTGGATGTGATGGCGTCGGTGCGTGCGGTCTGGAAGGTAGCGCCATGGATGAAGGACGCCGGTGGGGGATCGATCGTCCACATCTCTTCCGTCGCTGGGCTCGAAGGCGGATGGCCGGCTGCCTATGCGGCGGCCAAGGCTGCCCTTGTCAGCCACTCGAAAGCACTCGCCGTCTCACTTGCGCCAATGAAGATTCGGGTCAACGTCGTCACGCTGGGCTCCATCGAGTTTGCCGGCGGCCGATGGGAGAGGGCCAAACAGACGAACCGCCCGAGGTACGATGCCATTCTGAACTCAATCCCCTGGGGCCGGCTGGGCACTGCCGAAGAGGTCGCGAACGCCGTGATCTTCCTCGCATCCGAGCGGGCGAGTTGGGTTACCGGAGCCTGCCTTTCAGTGGATGGCGGCCAGCACCGAGGCAATCTGTAGTCTCTTTGGCAAAAGCAATCTCGGGACGGAGGAAAAACTCCATAACGAACGGCTTAGTACAGCTTTTCGCAAATACGGTCACGTATGAGGAAACAAACGATCTGACCAATGCTCAATTCCCAATGCTCAATTCTCAATTCCCATCCGATGAGAATTGGGAATTGAGAATTGAGCATTGGTCAGAACTTGTCTTCAGTCTTTTCTGGCATACGTTACCGTAATTCTGAAATGCAGTACTTAGGGGGGGCCCCACAGCCGAGCGGAAGCGAGGTCCGCACCCTGGCGGAGAGTCTTGAGCTTGAGCCACACGGCCGGCTCGATGACCCATTCGCGGCCCGTGAACGTTCCAAAGCCGCAGTCCGTGCTGGCGATGACGCGCTCGCGATCGCCCACAATGGCCACCGCGTCCTGGAGCCGCCTTGCAACCACTTCCGGGTGCTCGACAATATTCGTGGTGGTATCGATAACTCCAGGCAGAAGCACCATGTGGTCCGGAATTGGATTCCGCCCCAGCGCTTGATATTCATGCTGATGCCGCGGATTCGCGAACTCGATGCTCAGTCCGCCGACGTTCGCCTGATAGAGGACCGGCAGGATACGCTCGAGTGGAACGTCGTAAATGTGCGGCCCATCCCAGTTTCCCCAGCAGCAGTGCAGCCGCACACGGTCGCGCGGAATACCTTCAATTGCCTTATTAAGCGCCGCGACATGCAATTCGGCGGCGGCCACGAACTGCGTGTCGGTCAGGTCGCGGTAGAACATAGATCGATCCATCGCCAGATCCGGTGAATCGATCTGCAAGATCAGGCCGGCTTGATATATCGCAAGGTACTCCTTGCGCATCTCCCTGGCGAGCGCCGCCAGGTACGCTTCCCGCGAATCGTAGTAAGCATTCAGCATCGTCGTCGAAATAATGCCCGGCGACGGCGCGGTCATGAAGCACTCTGTAAATGCGCCCACCGACTTCACGCTACGTTGCAATCGCTCGATTTCATGCAGGATCGGCGAAGTGCCGCCATAGTGCAGCTCGCGCTGGGCCTCGGGAGCATTCTGCATCCTGCTGCGCTTCGGAAAACGCCGCGCCAGCACTTCGATCAGTTCGGGAAACTCCTCGTAATCGCGGCCACGCCGGCGCTTCGACTCACCACCGAAACCGGAAATTCGCTGCGGCACGTAAGTCTGGAAGCCGACCCGCTGTTGCTCCCCGTCATTACCAACGTCGATGCCGGCCTCAGCCTGCCTTTCAACAACGTGCTGTACCGCCCGGTCCATCTCGTGCGAGAGTCGTTGTTTGTCGACTTCTTCTCCCTCTTCGCGGCGAACGAGGAGGTCCGACAACATTTCGTTACGCGGCAGACTTCCGACATGCGTCGCGAGGAGCCGATCGCGGCTGATCATCATGCGCATTACCCCCGAGTACGAAAGCTTCGCACAGACCCGCTGTAGTTGCCAGGAAGGAAGCTACGGATGTAGACTCGCCGCTACAGCAGAACAAGTGGAGTCTTGATTAAAAGGAGGTCATCGGATGCGGGCAAAGCGTTTATCCGGTTTATTGATCGCGGCGACGGTTCTGGGAACGGCTTTCCTCTCGGCACAAATGTCCGCAGCTCAACGTGGCGCGAATGTTCAGAATCCTCCGCCGGCCGTAACCTCTCCGGCAGGTAGCGGCGGGTTAAGACGGGGCTCTGCGCCGACCGGGCCCGTGCCACGGCTTGGCGATGGAAAACCGGATTTGTCCGGAGTCTGGAATGGCGGCGGTCCTGTCCAGGACCTCGCCCAAGGCCTCGCGCCGGGCGAGAAGATCCCGCTACTACCCGAAGCGGAAAAGGTCATGAAGGCAAGACAATCGAAGGACGATCCCGAGGCGAACTGCCTGCCGACGGGTGTGCCGCGTATCGCCCCCTACCCCTGGAGGATCGTGCAAACTCCAACGCACATCTTCTTCCTGTTTGAAGGAAACATCCATAGCTACCGGCAGATCTTCATGGACGGCCGCAAGCATCACGACGATGTCGATCCGACCTGGTACGGGGACTCCATCGGACACTGGGAAGGCGACACGTTGGTAATCGATACGATCGGATTCAACGACAAATTTTGGTTCGATTTCCGCGGACACCCACACTCTGAGAAACTGCACACCACCGAGCGCTGGACTCGAAAGGACCTCGGGACCCTGGTCAACGAAGTCACCATCGACGATCCGGGCTATTATTCCCGGCCCTTCAAGCTGACTTTCACCGCGCGCCTCATGCCGGGCGAAGAGCTAATGGAGTACATTTGCCAGGAAAATAATCAGGACGTCCACCACATCCAGGGGCCGGCCGGAGTGCGCTAGAAGCCAATTCGAAATTCGCAATCCCATGGTCCGCTCTATCAAACTCGCTGGGTTTGCCATCCTCCTTTTGAAGCCGCTGTCCTCCCCGGCCGAAAACCTGAAACCACCGCCAAGCGCAAGCAGCGAAAGGGGCACCACCACAGCATCCCTGAAGGGTGGTCCGCTTCGCTGGAAGAATGAGTGGACGATGAGCCCGCAAATCTTGCGTGGCCAGCCGATCGTGAGGTTCACCGAAAAAGGCAGCGGACGCTATAGCCCCTTTGATCGGGAAGTGCGCTGGAATATCGAGACAATCTGGAGCGCAGGCGAATTGTTTCGACCGTTGAGCACCGAACGCACCGTGACGGATATGGCGGGTCGGCCGCTGGTGAAAGAACGCAAGTCTTTCAACTTCGACATCGGCTCTGTTGACATCGAGCGCGAGGACATGGGCAGCGGCTCGAAAACGCGCCGCTCTCTGAAGATTCCTTCCGACACACTGGCGGCAGACGGCATCGCCGGAGCTCTCCGTTCATTGCCGTTCGAGCGTTCTCGTCCAGTCGATCTTCATCTTCTCTCGAACGAGCCGAGACTCTACGAGATCAGCTTTGAAGTCCGCGGACGCGAGCGCGTCCGCGTGCCGGCCGGTGAATTCGAATGTTATAAGGTGGAACTGGTTCCCGGCCTCGGTGTTCTGAACCTGTTTCGCTTCGCTATCCCCAAGGCGTATTTCTGGTTTACGGTGGATCCGCCTCATTATTGGGTGCGCTACGAAGGACTCGAGAATGGGCGTGGAACACCACAAGTTGTCATGGAATTGACGACTCTCGAAAGATCAAACTAGAGATACACGCGTTCCTCGGCGCGCAATGAGCGATAGCGTTCGAAAGCCCGATGCTCGTCTTCAAAACCCAACAGAGTTTTCAGACTGCACCCGCGAAACGTGTGCCTCAACATACGCCGGCCGTTGCGTAGTATGAATGACGGGTTGTGGAGAAAAGCAACAGGAAAGTGGCGCAGCTTTATCCAGCGCTCCACCTGCCAGCGCATGAACTCAATCTGCAGCGGCGCGACATCACGAGTGCGAACAACAGCCGTGGTTCCGTCGTACTGCTCGAGACTGTCGTTCACGATCAGGCCGAGCGCGCGAAGATCCGAAGTCATCGGCGTGCGCGGATATGGCGTTGGATGCTGGATGTAGGGCCAGTCGACATAGCGGCGTGCGAATTCGAGATTGGCTTCGATGGATTCAGGAGTGTCGCCGGGATTTCCGACAATCAATCCGCCGACGACATACATTTGGTTGCGGTGGAGGTAGTCCATCGCCTTCAGCGTGGCATTGCCGACGATGTGTCCCTGCTGGCGCTCCTCATTTTTGGATCGAGCGCGGAGGAACGCGAGTCCGTCATCGAGAATGTTTTCGATCCCGAGGAACACATACCGAAAGCCTGCCTGCCTCATCAGCGGCGCGAGCGTTTCGCCGTGGTTTGCGATGCTCGATGTCATCGCCTGGACGATGTAGTCAATGCGGTGGAGCTTTTCTTCGACAATCTTTCGGCACAGCCTCTCGAATCGGTGGATGTTCAAAGTGATATTGTCATCAACGAGAAAGACAGCCCGAGCCCCATGGTTGTACGCATCACGGATATCCGCAATGACCCGGCTGAGATCGTACGTCTCAAAATTACGCCCTCGCATTTCGATGATCGAGCAGAAGCTGCAATCGAACGTGCAGCCTCGCGAAGTTTCCACCACATCCACCTGGCGGCCCAGCATCGTGTAGCCGCCCAGCACACGCGCGTCACGACGGGGCGGCCGTATCTCGTCTCCGGTCAGATGACTGACAGGGCGCTCCCGATTGTGATGAAAGCCGTTAGTGTTTCGATAGGACAAACCCGCGATCTCGCCCGCGTCTCCGCCAGTCTCCAACGCCCGGAGCAGCTCGCGAAAAGTGATTTCCCCTTCGCCGCGAATGATGAAATCGACGCCAGAGTCACCCATGTATGCCTCAGGAGCGAGGCTCGGATCGTAACCTCCGACCACCACGCGAACGCCAGGCCGCAGTTCACGGACGAGCTCGATGATGCGCATTGCCGTGCGTCTCTGAAATGTCATGATCGACAGCCCAATAACGTCCGGCTCAAGTTCTCGCACGAGCCGCTCGACGGTCTGGCGTACGCTGCGTTGAACCAGGATCAGATCAGCGACCGCCGTCCTGTGGTGCGTATCGACATTTCCCGCAAGAGAAGTGAGTGCACCATTAGGCATCCGGACGACGATCTCCGGCATGTGCTCAAAAGAATCCGGCATCGAAAGAAGCAGGATCTTCATATTGGATGGAGGAAATAGGGGTACAGGGTCACTCTATTTCCTGCCAAAATTCTAGCGAAGCAAATCTAGAAATTCACGCGGGAATTGATCACAAACGATCGAGATCCGGTCGCGCTCGTGATACGCCCGAAGTTGGTGGAGTTGATGTTCAGATTGGGAATTCCGAAATTGGGATGGTTCGGTTTGTTACCATGGACCTTTGCACCTGTCCATCGAAATTGGGATCTAACTCAAAAATATTTTCATTTGCCGCAGGAATTGTGTATAGGTTCGTCGGGAGAACTGAATTAGGAGCACACATGAAAAAGACTGGTTCAGCATCAGCTATGTCTCGCAGGCAGTGGCTCTGCACGGCCGCAGGAGCTGCAACGATGATGGTGGCCGCACCGGCGGCAGCACAGCCGGCGCCGCCTCAGACGACCAAACTCAAGCTGACGCTGGCCTGTTGGGATTACGACCGGACGCGAGCGCTTCTGGAAAGCCGGGTCGCGCTTGATGGTATCGAGCTGACGTATCTGAATCTGGTCATCGAGGAAACGTTCTTCCGGATGGCGCGCTATCACGAGTTCGACGCTTCGGAGATGTCCCTGTCGTCCTACGTGGTGTCGTTGTTTGCCGATAAGCCCCAATTCATCGCCATTCCGGTCTTTCCGTCACGGTCCTTCCGGCACTCCGGAATCTATATCAACGCCAACAGCGGAATTCGAGAACCCAAGGATCTCGTCGGCAAGCGCGTGGGCTGCGCCGAATATCAACTGACCGCCAATGTGTGGATCCGCGGGATATTGAACGACGAATACAAGGTTCCGATTTCGAGCGTAACCACTTATACGGGAGGCCTGGAAGAGCCCGGACGTGAGGAGAAACTTTCTATAACACTCCCTCCCGAAATCAAAATCCAGCCCATCCCCGCCGGAAAGACGCTTTCACAGATGTTGGAAACGGGTGAAATCGATGCGATGTATACTCCGCGCGCGCCGTCCAGCTTCATCTCCGGGTCGGGGAAAGTCCGCCGTCTGTTTCAAAATTATGCCGCTGTC
>QHXC01000695.1 GCA_003222815.1 Acidobacteriota bacterium
AATGGTGGAGGCACTTTCCGGCATGGACATACCTTTGGAAATCCGCTCCCGCTCTGTAGAGTTTCAGCGGCTCGTGTTCGATGCGATCCGTCAGAAGGACGAGGATAGGGCCTTCAAACTCATGCAGGAGCACATTGGCGATGCTCAGAAGCGGCTGATGAAGCCATGGTTGAATCAGCGAAAGTCGCGTACGAATCAGTCGACGAAAGTCCGCTCCAAAAAGTAATGGGATGACCCATCCGGGACTCATTTGCCCTGAAACTTTGCAACTCGCTTCTCCTTGTACGCGCTCAATCCTTCGGCCGCATCGGCACTGGAGAACGCCTGGGCCAGCAGTTCGCGCTCAAACGCGAGGCCTTCCCACTGGCTTCCCTGGATTCCAGTCTGGATCGCTCTTTTGATCAGCCCAACTGCTTTGCTCGCCTTGTTCGGCGCAACGAACTGCCGAGCGTAACCCAGAATCTGGCCAAGGAAGTCGGCGCCTTCGAAAATCTCATTAATCAAACCAATGTCGCGCGCTTCCTCGAACGCGATCATGCGTCCCGATGCGGCTAATTCCATGGCGCGTGCTTTCCCGACGAGCCGTGGCAGGCGTTGCGTGCCGCCCATTCCTGGAATGACACCGAGGTTCACTTCCGCTAAGCCTGTCCGGCCGGCATCTTTCTTCGCAATGCGGATGTCGCAGGCCATAGCGATCTCAAGTCCGCCGCCGACACAGTGGCCATTGATGGCAGCAATCACCAGCTTCGGGGTGTTTTCAAGGCGGGCCAATGTTTCATGACCGAAAAGCGCGAACTGATTGCGAAACTCAGTCGATTCTCTCGACAGCATGTTGATGTCCGCGCCTGCGCTGAAAAACTTTTCGCCTGCGCCCCGCAGTACCACTACATGGATTTTTTCATCAAATCGCGCCTTCACGACTGCCTCGTCCAGCTGCTTCAGGCTATCCAACGTGTATGCGTTGACAGGCGGGTTATTCAATTCGATGATTCCAAGGCCGTCTTGTACCCGATAATCGATTAAAGCCATAAGGAACTCCTTGACTATCCCTTGAGCTCGCGTGCGACAACAACAGACTTCGTTTCCATGTAGTAGTCGAGAGCTTCCGAGCCGTGCTCTTTACCCAGGCCACTCTGTTTCAGCCCGCCAAACGGCAGCTCATCGAAAATGATCTGCGGCGAGTTGATCCATGTATAGCCGGCTTCGAGGCCTTCGGCCGCCTGCATCGCCTTGTCCAGATCGCGCGTCCATATGGAAGATCCAAGCCCATAGACCGAGTTGTTGGCTTTTTCGAGCGCCTCATCGAGATCGCGGACGCGCATGACCGGCAGGGCTGGACCAAAGACTTCCTCTTGAACGACTCTCGACTTTTCGTCCACATCGACGAGGATCGTAGGGAGATAGAAGTAACCCTTCGCGAACCCATCTCCTGAGGGCCGCTGCCCACCGGCAAGAACACGGGCACCTCGTTTGGCGGCATCGTTGACCTGCTCTTCGACCTCGGCCCGCTGGGCGGCGGTGTGAAGTGGTCCGACGATTATGCCCTGCTCGAGACCATTGCCAACGCGAAGTTTTTCCACCTTGCCCATCAGTCTGGATACAAATTCGTCGTAGATCTTGTCGAACAGGTAGAGCCGCTTGATTGCCAGGCAAGCCTGACCGCAATTGAAGAAGCGCCCAACGGATGCGGCGCTCACGGCTTCCTCGATATCAGCATCGTCGCAAACGATCATCGGGTCGCTGCCGCCAAGCTCCAAAGTGATCCGCTTGACGTTCTGTGCCGCAACTTCCATGACGTGTTTACCGGTCGAGGTCGCGCCCGTGAAACCGATCTTGCGTACCCGCGGATCCGTCAGCAGCGATTCGCCGACGATCCGTCCAGGTCCAGGAACAATATTGAGCACGCCCGGCGGCAACCCCGCTTCGTGGAGAATCTGGACCACTTGAATGTCCGTCAGTGGCGTGCTGCCGGCAGGCTTAACGACGACGGTGTTGCCGGTGATCAAGGCCGGTCCGATCTTGTTACCTAGCAATGACACCGGAAAATTCCATGGAACAATCGAGCCGCACACGCCGATCGGTTTCTTGATGATCATGCCGTAGCGGCGGTCATCGAGAGCGGGCACGTATCCACCCCGGATGGTCTTGGCCAAACCGGCGTAATGCTCAAGCGTGTGGGTGAAGCGGCGGATCTCGAGGATTGCTTCACGGAGCGGTTTACCCTGTTCCAATGTGAGAAGCCGCGCGAGTTCCTTCTCGCGGTCCTTGAGGGTGTGCGCTGCAGTAAAAAGGATCTCGGCGCGTTTCGGCGGAGGAACAGCAGACCATTTCTTGAATGCTGCTTCAGCCGCGTCGATCGCCCGGTCGACATCTTCCTGCGTTCCTGCTGCGACGCGATCCACGATCTCTCCCGTGGCGGGATTCCGAATTTCACTTGTCCCGCCATCGGACGCGTCGCGGTGTTCCCCTGCAATAATCATTTTGGCCATGGTGAATTACGGCGTCGCTACGACGACCCCTTTCGTCTCCAGGTAATACTCCAACGCCTCCGGGCCGTGCTCGCGGCCAATGCCGCTGAATTTCACGCCGCCAAATGGCATCTCGTCATAACCGATATGCAACGAGTTGATCCAGACGTTGCCTGCCTGCAGCCGCTCCGCGGCGCGCCGCGCTTTGCCGAGATCCTTTGTCCACACCGAAGAACCCAGCCCATATTGGGAGCTGTTTGCTTTCTCGATTCCCTCATCCAGATCCTTGACTTTGAAGATGGGAAGCACTGGGCCGAACGTTTCCTCAGTCACCACACGCGAATCATGAGGCGCGTCTGTCAACAGAGTCGGAAGATAGTAAAATCCTTTTTCGAACTCTGAGCCTTCTGGACGCTTGCCACCCATGACCACCTTGGCCCCTTGCTTGACCGTGTCTGCAATTTGCGATTCAATCTCCTCCCGCTGCGTTTTTGTGTGCATCGGACCTAGGCGCGTGTCTTTGTCCATTCCGTTGCCGACCTTGAGGCGCTGGACCTTTCCTACAAGCTTCTCGACAAACTGGTTGTAAACGCTTTCGACGATATACAGCCGCTTCACAGCGAGGCAGGCCTGTCCACAGTTGTAGAACCGTCCGACAGACGCTCCGGTCAATGCTTTATCGATGTCAGCGTCCTCACAGACAATCATGGGATCACTGCCACCCAGCTCCAAAGTCACGCGTTTCATCTGGCCGCCGGCTACTTCCATGACGTGCTTGCCGGTCTTACTCTCACCCGTAAATGCGACGCGAGTCACTTTGGGATTACGGAGAAGTTCTTCGCCAACCACGCCGCCCGGCCCCGTCACTACATTGAGCACACCCTTCGGCAGGCCAGCCTGGTTCAATAGTTCTATGATGCGGATCGTGGTGAGAGGCGTCGTCGACGCCGGTTTCACAACAACGGTGCATCCGGCGGCCAGGGCCGGTCCGACTTTCGTGCCCATCAAGGTGATCGGAAAGTTCCAAGGCACAATCGCACTCGTGACGCCAACCGGCTGCTTTAAGACCATGCCGTACAT
>QHXC01000016.1 GCA_003222815.1 Acidobacteriota bacterium
TTCCGCAAGTCCGGTTTTTGGACAAAGGCGTTGGCGGGCTTTCTATTGCGAGCAACTTCAAATCCAACGTCATGTACCGTATCCCGTCTTTCACCAAGTTTCAGGGACGGACGGGAAACGCGCTAAATGGGTGGTGGATCGCCAGCATCATTTCGATGCAGAGCGGTCGTCCGCTAAATCCGATCATCGGTAACCGCTCGCTTTCAAACAATCCCTCGGCCGCGGGCACCGCAAACGATCGGCCGAATCTGGACCCGTCGTTCAACCGTGCCACGGTGATCACTCACAATCCAAGTAACTGGTTCAACGAAACCATGTTTGACGTGCCCCTGGCCGGGACTTTGGGCAACGAGCCGCGGAATTTCTTGCGCGGCCCCGACCTGAAGAACCTGGATTTCGCGATTAACAAAGACACAAAGGCTGATTTCCTTGGCGAGCAAGGGATCGTCCAATTTCGGACGGAATTTTTCAACATTCTGAACCGCCCAAATTTTTCAAACCCGAATCCCACCATCGCCTCATTCAGCGCGCCCGCGGCGATTCAGTGCGGTCCCAACTATGCTGTTACTAGCTGTCAGTTCGGATCATCATCGGCCCTGGCCATTAATTCAACCGTAGGGCAAATCACCTCCACGGTAACCACATCAAGGCAAATCCAACTTTCGCTGAAACTCATTTTTTAGCGCATGGGACGCACCGCCAGCAGAGTAATCTCGCTCTGGGCGCGCGCGCTTGCCCAACCGCCAAACACAAGCGCGATTACAAAAATCGCTGAAGAAACATTCTTCGTGTTTTTCATGGATTGTTCCTGCCGCATCGGCCTCGAACGAGCGTATTCACTGAGTGCGCTTATAGTGTTCAGTCGTTGTGCGAGGAGCGACCTTCATCGTTTTCATCTTCTTGATGTACTCGGGGTACGTGGTTTCCGCGCCGCCCAACGCGGACTCGGGAGGTATCCCATATTCAGTCGCGAAGTCGCTAAGAATGTCATTCTTGCCAGGCAGAAAACTTGGCACTTTTCCTGCCGGAACGAGGGTTCCGTCCGGAGTGATTTCACAAGGGAATGGAGGTATCACCTGGTTGGGATCGTAGACCCAACTGGATTCGCGAATGTAAGGTTCCGTCAAATACGCTGGATCGTTAATGATAAAGATGACCGTCAGAATATTGCCGTATCGATGGACTCGCGTTGTCACTGTGGCCTTGTCGCTCTTGGGAACTCCGGTGCGGGTGAGATACGCTTCCTTGAGATGGTCGGTCATGTATACCAATGTGTTGCGTTCCCAGTGTCCGGTCGAAAATCCCGACCATTTGTGAGGCGCGTTCGCCGACGGGTGTGGGCGGCCATCCATGTAAATCACTTGTTCAGGCTCCTGCCAGGCCACGTGGAGGCGTAAGCCAACGGGCTGCCGTGTTTCGTTGTCTAACTCCGTGGTAATGCGCAGCTGCGAAACGGAGACACGTAACCCGATGTCGATGGGGTGCGGTCTGCACAAATTTTCCGGGAGATCGAGTTGTTCCGGATGCCAACTCTCCGCTCTCAGGCGCCCCGCTTCATTGAGTGGGATTCCAGTGTAGTCGCCAATATCCATGCCATCGTTATAAACCCGCGGTGACCACTGGCCGGTTAGATCAACCTGGGCCTGGGCTGGCCGGCTCGGTAGCACCACCAGTAAAAGCAGCAGAAACCAAACGCCGTTCATTTTCCTGTCGATCCTTGTGAATCTCATCTGCTCATCCTCCCGGTAATCGTGCCAGCAACGAGCTGAGGAGAAACTCGCATCAGCGTGGTTCGTTGGCGCGACATGGCGTGGGATCCCACCCGGAACTGTCCGGAATTTTCTTGAAATGCGCATGAGTGAGAAGAGGTTCTATGAGGTATTGAGGATCGGTTACCACGGTCGTTACCGATAGCCAGGTGTTGCGAGTATACGGGTCTGAAAAGCGATCGAAGTATTCTTCCAGGATCGCGTTGCCACTGTAAGGAACGCCGTTCTTCTGCAGATATCCCGGACGCATATGCGTGGTAACCACCTTGAGATAATCGGCATCCTTCCGCAATTCTTTTGCTATTACGAGCCTGCCCGCCGAATCCTGCACAGGTCCGCCTTGGCCGTCACGCCTGTCCCTGGGTTCGTCTCCTCCCCACAGGGCAACCGAGTATCCTTGCCACGTGGGCGCTTCATTCGGCGGCGGCGACCCACCGAAATGCAACAGGCGAGTCTGGGACCCGGAATCGGTATCCATACGCAGCGTGTTGTCGTCCTGCCAATAAATATGCAGCCGCCCCGGGACATGCAGGATGGCGGCAGCACCGTACGATTTGCATTCGTTACCGCTCGCTTGATCTTTGGCTGGATCCCAGGCGTCTGCGACTTTGCGGCCCTCGGGGTTGAGCGGAACCTTCACGTAATCGCCTTTGTCCGGCACGAGCATGCGGTAACGCCACATTTCGGTTACGATCGATACCCAATATCCCGTTAAATCGTCCGGGGCAGCCGCGCGTGCCGTTCTTGGACCTGCACCTTCGGCATCACCTGGGCGTTGCGCAGGGAGATTAGCCGGAAGCAGCAGCGATAACGATGCGACGAGCAGGAATACTCGACTCGCTCGCACTCGTACCGTTCCGCAACGTGTTTCCATTTTTCGTCTGTCTGTCACCGAATCGCTCTTATGGAACTGTCATCGGGATGAGCGGCCGCGAATGCAAGCCCGATAGGGCGCAGCCATCCAGAAAATGGTCATTGCCGGGTGGCCGGGCCCTGCCACTTGAAACCGTCCGCTGGCCGCTGCACGCTCTCCAGCAGTAGTCTACGGTCCTCCGCAATGCGCCCGGGCTGCCCCGTGACGATGACGTGATCGCCAGGTCGGAGGGTATTTGTCTTCATGCCTTGCTCAGTCAATTCCGCTGGTGCAGCGCCTTCGATAACCCAGGTCTGCATCTCCCCTTTTTCGTCGGGCGCCAGCACCTTCATAAAGGAGTGCGGATTGCGCCAAACAAACTCCTTTAAAGTCCCTTCGATCTTTACAGACTTGCCGTGGATGTAAGTTGCCGAAGCCGAATGATGCGCGAAGGTCAGACCACCGCTCAAGGTCAGAAGGGTCAAAGCACTCAATGAGACTAAGATTGGCAATCTATATTTCATAACCATGCTCCTGGCAATGACTAAAATCCTCCACTCCGCAAGCTAAAACGCGGCGTGCGAATCGCTCCTAGTTATTTCGACGGCCTCCGCGAGTGTCGGGTTTGCTGCTGAGACTCTTGTAGGCGGCCTCAATAAACATATCCGTCGTCCAATTCCCCGTATTGCTGCCATAGATCGGATCGTAGTCCCGGGTTGGCTTAGCCGCTTTCACCTGATCGAGAGTCATGCCCTTGTCGATCATGTCCCGAAGGCGGTCTCGGACGATGGTGACCATTTGCTGATAGATATCCAAATCCGCCACGTCACAAAGCCTTCCATGTCCGGGGACGATCATCGTGCCCCCTTCCATATGGTCGGCTGGAATCGCCATCTGCCTCAGCCGGTTCAGTCCCTCGAGCACTCCCTGAAGACTCCCTCCGTTCTTCAAGTCGATGATGGGGTATTCCGTGGGATCGAAAATATCGCCCGTGCTCACTACGTCAGAGCGCCGAAAAAACACGATGCTGTTGCCGTCCGTGGTCGCTGGTTGATGAAATATCTGGATCGCTTCACCGTTAAAATAAAGGTTCTTCTGGGGCACCGAATACGTGTCGTTTGGCCAAGCTTTTTCCGATACGGCAGGTTTCCCGTTGGGATCGGTCATCCTGTCCAGAATCGTGCTAAAGGCAACGATAAAAACGCTCGCCTGCGCGGCTCGGTTGATGGCTAAGGGCCGGCCAATCTTGGCGAAGTTCTCGTTGCCGCCTACATGATCGGTTCTGTCGCCGGTATTAATAATGTAGGTGATCTGACCTTTCGATAAGGTCCGGATGGCCTCCAGGACCTTATCGCTCATCGTTGCCACACCGGTGTCGACCAGCAGGATGCCGTCCTTACCTACTTGCACCGTAATGTTGCCGCCCGCTCCTGCCAGCATGCTGATGTTGCCTTGTACGGGCAAAAGCTCGAGCTCGGGGCTCTT
Organism: Acidobacteriota bacterium; assembly: GCA_003222815.1. GTDB lineage: Bacteria > Acidobacteriota > Terriglobia > 20CM-2-55-15 > 20CM-2-55-15 > 20CM-2-55-15. The sequence continues at coordinate 4,108 of QHXC01000016.1, forward strand.
GGATTTCTGCTCCTCCCTGCTCGTATTCGGGGCGGCGTTCTGACGGCCGCGGTTTTGAGTTTCCTGCGGATAAACGAACTGCGTCGATCCCAATACTCCAAGGAAAATCAGAGCCGACGCGATGCAGACTAACCCCGGCTTTGATGAGAGAAAATCCATATTCTTTCTCCACATCCGGCAACGTAACAACGTAATTTCCCAGAAGAAACAGGTTTCCGAGGGAATGATCTACTCCGCGCAAATCGAATGTCAAGATGATAAATCGGCTTGGCGTCGTGCCCCGGAGATTCATGGTGAGCACTTGTCACAGCGAGGGCTGCAACAGACCGTCGTCTAAACGCCGTCCAGAAATCAACGTTCATTGCGATCCTGTCGGGATTGCCCCGTCGCAGGCTTTTGGCGGGTAAATGCCATGTCCTGCTCCTGCTGAGGACTGAGATTCTAGTCGCGATCCCGCATTGCGCCTTTTTACAGCGTCGACGGCGGACGCTGTGTTAGTATCCGGCTTTCCCACAAATTCCGTTCGGCCGATCGGTTGTTCACTGGAGGTAACGTATGAAAACCGTCGTCTTCGCGATCATCTTGTTTGCGCTGACTACGCCGCTCGCGGCGCAGTGGGTGAAGCATCCCACGCCCGGCATTCCGCGCACTGCGGACGGCGAGCCGAATCTCACCGCGCCCACGCCCCGCACCGCGGACGGCAAGCCCGACCTGTCCGGCCTGTGGCAAAGGATTTCGCTCAAATATGCGGCCAACATCGCGGCGGACCTGAAGCCCGCAGAAATTCAGCCTTGGGCCGAAGCTTTAGTCAAGCAGCGCGCGGAAGACCTGCAGAAAGATCACATGTCTATCCAGTGCCTGCCGTGGGGTCCAAGCTACAGTACCAGCGCGCGCAAGGCGAAAATCGTTCAGACCCCAGGTCTGATCTTGATGCTGGACGAAGATCTCACCTATCGTCAGATTTTCATGGACGGGCGTGCATTGGAGACCGACACGAATCCGAGCTGGATGGGATATTCGGTGGGGCGCTGGGAGGGAGACACGCTGGTGGTGGAGAGCTTCGGATTCAATGACCGGACGTGGCTGGATCGCGATGGTCATCCCCACACGGAGGCGCTGCGCATGACTGAACGCTATCGACGCCGGGATTTCGGCCACATGGAAATTGAAATCACGCTCAACGATCCGCAGGTGTATGCCCGCCCTTGGACAGTGGCACTCCGCGCGGAGCTGATGGCGGATACCGACTTGCTCGAGTCCGTCTGCAACGAGAGTCACCACAGCCTCGAGCACTGGGTCGGCACGACGTCCGACGGAAAGAAGTCCGAAGTAAAGGTCGCGCCCGAGATCCTGGCGAAATACGCGGGTATTTACGAGGAACAGGACTTCTGGGGAAACAGGCCCCACCCCGCAATTATCGAAGTCACAGTCTCTGACGGAGCGCTTTTTGCCGAACTCAAAGGAAGGGAGAAGGTACAGCTTGTGGCGCAGTCGGAAACCACTTTTTCCGGCTTTTATGGGCTGGGGATCAAGTTCGTCACGGATGGCCAGGGCGCCGTGACGCATCTCCTCGAGATGCGCATCTCCCGCGATTACAGGTTTCGACGCACGAGATAGCACCTGAACTCCAATCGCGCCGGACAAAAGACCCCGCTACCGAAAACTGTCACAACTTGACGCACAGCACGGCACGGGCTAGTATCTGTTGGACTTTCACGTTTACCAAACATCATCTTGATTGGAGGCCCCATGAATCGCCGCGTGTTCGGCATGTTCGCCATGGCCGCCGGCGCCCTCCTGATGCCGAGCCCCGCCTTAGCCCACCACGGCCGCGCGTTGATATATGACACCAACAAAGAGACGACGGTGAAGGCGACCATTACCGAGTTTGTCTGGAGCAATCCGCATGTGCAGATTGGCATAGAGGCCGTCGATGCGAATGGCACGCGCCTGCACTGGCTTCTTGAGGCTAGTTCCACGGGAATCTTGGCCGAGCGAGGGTGGAGTCGAAGGTCGCTCAAAGCGGGGGAAACCGTGACTGTAACCTTCCATCCGGGACTGCGAAGCGCCCCGACGGGAGATTTGATCAAGGTAGTGTTCGCCGATGGCCGAGGGCTTCAGGCAGGAATATTGCGGTAACCTCCCCAAGCGAGAAAAACTGTGCGCGTGCGAAATCAGTTCTTAATTGCGTTGGCTGGGTTGCTGAGTGTTGTCACATTCCTATCCGGTTGTTCGAGCCGGCCTGCGGTACCAGCGGCGCCTCAGCACCCCGATATTTCTGGTGTGTGGCTGGGCGGGGGAAAAGGGTCGTGGAGCACCACGCGAGCGAAGCCCGGCACCGAACCTGATATTCCCTATACCGCTTGGTCGCTCGAACGTATGAAAGGCCAGCGACCGGGTAGCGGTTCGGACTCGGACTTTGAGAACACGACCGACCCGGCGTTGAAGTACGCGGACCCTCTCGGGTTTCCCCGGCAATACCAACATCCGCTGAAGTTCAAGATCGTGCAGACCGACGACTACATCTACCAGCTCTGGGAATGGAACAAGGTTTGGAGGCAAATTCCACTGAATAAGCCGCATTCCGACGATCCGGATATTTCGTGGTATGGCGAGTCTGTGGGTAAGTGGGAAGGTGACACGCTTGTGGTGGATTCGGTGGGATTCAAGGATTCGACGTGGTTAGATGGGGTCGGTCATCCACATAGCGAGGAACTGCATGTCATCGAGCGGATTCGGCGTGTCGATCCCGGCGCGCTCCGGATTGACTTCACGTTTGAAGACCCTGTCGCCTATACCCACCCGTGGATCTCGCAGCACACATTTAAGCTGGTCCCCGGCGGCAAGATGACCGAAGTGGTTACCACCATGTCCGACGAGCTGCATTATCGCGAGCGGTTCCTCCAGCAAAAGCCTGCCGTTCCCATTCGAAGGTAACGCATTCGCGCTCCGTCACCCGGACTGTGCTAGCCAACATCTGAAAAGTAGCATTTCGTTCAACAGAGGAACTATGAGGCTCAGAACATCGTTTGTCTTCGTTATTGGCACCTACCTCGCCCTTTTCGCCGCATCGATGTGGGCGCAGGACCTTGGTCCCCATTTTCGGAAAATCAAAGAAGGGATCTACGTCCAGTCGGCGCGGGAGGTGAACGATCTTACATGGAAAATTATCGTTTCATTGCTGCACGGTTCCGCCGTCCTGGGGTAAAAGCAGATCCGAAGCCCGACGACCATTCCTTCATTACTTGCCGGTAGCTTGCCGGTGATCACTAGGGAGCGACTCAGGTTCCTGATACTCAGGACCCTTCTGATCGCCGCTTTCGTTAGCGCTTCTTCTTGTTT
>QHXC01000017.1 GCA_003222815.1 Acidobacteriota bacterium
GAAAAATTCCCGCGCAGAAGTTACCCATCTCGACAATGGTGTGGTAAAGGAGCTCCGGCGGACTCATGACGTCATTGAGAATCGTACCCCGGCCTCTTGCGGATATGTCTTCGAATCTTCCTTTCACAAACTTTGTAAACAGTGCAGACCGCGTTTGTCGACGGAGGCGGAATCCGATTGCCGATGTACAAAACTGATGGAGCAGAGTCACAAATCCCCGAAGCAAGAAAAGCACAATGCCTAACGAAAGTAGAGCAACCAGTACGGTGTCTGGCCGTGCCGGTATACCTAGATAGGTCAAAACGTCACCGGCAGATTTCGTGACACGACTGGTTGAGAGGCTATTTTCGTTTGTAGCGGCGTCGAGAATCGGCACGGCAAGACCGATGGTGACCATCTCAAGAGCCGCTCCGAACAATATCAGCACCGAAATGGCCGCCACGTGAAACCTGTAAGGCGCGACGACAATCCGCCAGTAGAATGAAAAACCCTCGAATCGATTTAAGAAGCGCATTGTTCAGAGGTGAGCACGCGATAGATCGGCAGGAAGTCCTTGTGATACGGTGACGATGGACGCAGAATCGCCTTTAATGATATTTCTGGTTCCAATCCGGGTATTACGGATCGAAGTGTGCTCCACGTCCTGCCTATCCCAGGTATGTGTCCAATGCGTTCGCGCCATGTCGCGGGATGACTCGAGTAGGCTTCACGAAACGATCTCGAAAGCTTCTCCGTCATAGCAGACCAAAATGCTTCTTTCACAGCCGCCTTTGCCTCGTCACAAGTCAAGCCGTCATGCTGGGCGATACGGTGGGCCAGACAGTCGCGGAACCGGGCATAGTGACCTGCCCACGCCGGTTCGGCAATCCACTCGAATAGATCCGGGCCGCGACTACTGTTGCTGCCGAGCTGACCACTGTGTAGCTGCCGGACAAGATACAGCCCGGAAAGTTTTTTTGATTTGCCACGAACGATCGACAAGCAGGTTGTCAACATCTCTGAAAATCGAGTATCGAGCCCGAGCGGAATCGTTTCCTGAAAATCCGCAAGCATTTGTTCAGTCCGGCATACCGAGAATGCAGTCGAGGCCGAGCCCATGTAGTTTGAAACCCGTTCACGAGCCGTATCGAATTCGACGGTGGCCGGCATGTAGCGAGCAACCGAGGCCACCTCACCGAAGGCACCCGTCGATTTCAATTTCATTGTGGCTTCGTCGCCATGAGCAATGCTGTAGTCTCGGTGATGGTCGAGGAATTCAATGACAAGGTCCATTGTCTTACAAACAAGAAAATCATCGTCCGCATTCAGTACTGAATATGGAGTGGAAACACGTTTGAGGAGTTCAACGGCAACCTCATAAATCGGGTCCGTTGGTGCGAATCGTTGATAGATGACACGAACACTGCCTCTAAGAGAATTTATCGTTTCCGTTATTTTCTCTGCCTGATCCGAATCGCTCGAATCACCTATCAAAATAAGATGTCTCAGGCGGGAACCCGCATAGTAGTGTAAGAGCCTGGATAAAAACACATACCGGTTCCGCGTCGGGATTAAAATGGTAAGTTCAGACATCCTGATCTCGCCAGACAATTTGCGGCACTGCTGCTCGGGTTGTTTACACAAAAGTCCTGCAACTCACATCGCCTTTGGCAGTATCTTATTGACTAGATAGGTGCTTGATTAAATCAGAGCCACCAATTGGACTGGATATTATAAATCAAGCGGTCGGGCTCCGTCGTCGATGTTTGGGTGCGCGACACAGTTTTCAATCATGGTCAGAAATAGAACAATCGCGGTGACATCCGTTGCCTTTTCGAAAGACTCTTATCTGAGGGGACGACTCCTTGAAGGCTTTCCGAAGAGTTTTTTTAATCTTGGAGGGAAAAAGCTCAGTAAGCCGGAGGTAAGGGAATTTCTTTCTGACGCTGATGGCGCTGTCGTCGGTCGTGATCTGATCGACGAGGATCTCCTGAGAAGTTGCCCCCGACTAAGAATAGTGTCCAAATACGGCGTCGGTCTGGACAATGTAGACCGCCGCGCCTGTGAAAGACATGGTGTGGTGGTGGGGTGGACTGCTGGAGTCAACAGGCTTTCGGTTGCAGAGCAAACCCTGGGTTTCATGTTGTCTCTCTGCCGGAATCTTTATCAAACATCATGTCTTCTGAAGTCTCATCAGTGGGTCACCAATGGAGGCTGGCAGCTATCGGGTAAGACGGTCGGCATCATTGGAGTGGGCCATATCGGCAAAGAACTGATCAGGCTGCTTGGCCCGTTCAACTGCACGATTCTCGTAAACGACATATTGGATCAGGGTGATTACTATCGCCTTCATGGACTGGTGGAATCCTCAAAGGAAGTAATTTTTGCCGAGTCGGACATTGTCACAATCCACACGCCCCTCACCGAGCAGACCAGGTATCTGGTGAACCGCCAGATGCTATCTATGATGAAGAATAGCGCATTTCTCATAAATACATCCCGGGGGGCAGTTGTGAATCAGTCCGATCTTAAAGAAGCATTAATTTCGAAAGTCATCGCCGGCGCAGCGCTCGACGTCTTCGAGGAAGAACCTGCCGAGGACCGGGAATTTTTACAACTTCCCAACCTTTTTTGTACTCCGCACGTTGGCGGCAACGCACTTGAGGCTGTCAGGGCCATGGGGTTAAGTGCGATCGATCACCTCGAAAAATTCTACGCGCAAGACGACCTAGCCTAACACGCTAGCAAGTCGCTGCCCCGACTTAAAGTAGTTAGCGCAGCACGGGGAGTGAGCGCAGGGCGTCGAGGACGTACGAACCTGTAATCGACGCCGTCACAATCGGTGCCGAAGCTGTAACACGGACTACTAATTGCGCCGGAACTCCGCCGCCAAAGAATTCGGTTGTCAGCCGGGTGACAACTTGACCGGGATTCAGACTAAGCGTGCTATTTGCCACAACCGTTCCGCCTGGACTCATCGCCTGGAGTGTGACCGTAGCTGCGGCTGCGGTGGGATTGACTAGTGCAATACCTTGGAACTCGTTGGCTCCGGTTCCCGATCCGAGAATAAATGCATCTTGGAGAGGGTACGCTGATAGAGGTATGACGGTCGAACCCCCTTGCGAACTGCGAACACGGGCATGGCCACTGATTGTGGGAAAGTAGGCGAAAAAGGCCTTGAAAAGCTGTGGCACTTCGAACCGGATATACCCTGTTGCCGGCACTTGCGAAAAAAGACGATCAAGGTCGATTGCAAGTTGTTCGCCGGGTGGCATGGTGATGAGCACATTTGGTTGTACAGGTGCTCCTGTTCCATTGAAGAGCTGTGCTTTGAGCGTGACCGTGTCGTCGGACTCATTGAGTAGGTTAACGTCAGTTTGAAAGCCGTTCCCGACGGCGAAGAACGGAACGAAGAATGAGTTTACAGATGCTGGTGGTTGTATAGCCACCATGTTCAGCGCATTGCTCTCGCCGAAGGATTCGAACGCGACGACCGGATTAGAAAAACTGGCGAAGACATAGCCGGCTGACGGATTGTTGAATGTGGTTCCCAGCGCTACCGATGTCGACGCCAGCGGTGCGAGCTGCAATGACATGGTGGTGACGAGACGTCCCTCAGCCGTCCGCAAGGCTAATACTCCGGACGTGGATGAAGAGTTCGGATTCATCAACTGCACTTGCGCTCCTTCGTTTACGACAGGAACGAAAACGCTGAAAATAGCACGCGAAAGAAATGGAACGGATTCTGTCGTACCGTTCCCCGACACTACAGCCGTAGCCAGCAGATCCGGGCTCGTACTTTGAATTCGAATGCTCGAAATGCCGCTTGAGGCTCCGAACAATTCGGAAACGTCGCGCACCAATGCCTGGTTATTGGAAAGCGAAACTTTAACAGGATTGGTTATTCCGGTTCCGGAAACCGCTTGGCCCGACGAGTTCAGGGCATCAATTGTCAGATTGGCGGTGCGAGAAGAGGGGTTGAATAAGTTCACTTGATTCCGGGAGGAACCATTGATACCAGTCCAATAAAGAATCTTCGTGATAATACGCGAGCTTCCTTCCAGCACGACGATGTTCTCCAACGCATAACGGGGAACATCCGTCGATGGGAAGGTGCTGTCGGGAACGGCTGCGCCAATTGGGCCTAGCCCTACTTCAATCGTTGGCTGTGTGAGACCTACAGGACCGATAAGACCCACTGTAAACGGTATATCGAAGGACTCGACAATATCGTCACTTGCCGGCACGCCTGAAAAGTTGTAGGTCACTTCAGGGTTGCCATTCGCCCTGGGCAATGTGACTGCAAAACCTTCAACCGTCGTCAGCATCGCTCCGGAGCTCGCAGTGACCGTTGCTGGAAAAAACATCTGCAAGTTTTCCGGAAAGTCCGTCACGCGAATTCGAATCCTCGTCGGAACTGTCTGACCAAAGGCAGTCGAGTTGGAGAAGGCCGCGGCATAACCTTCGTGCACACTGATGGTAGATGTGTTGTCGTAAACCTGGCCATTAAAGATGACAAACCGGTCCGTTATCGGATCCGCCGTCAAGCCACTCTGAACACCACTGATTACCGTAACGCGGGTGCCAGCCAGGAACACGTTGAGCGAGCTCTCCCAGGACAGCTTGGCGTTTAGTGAAGTGATGCCAGTCCCCGCTACTGATCCGCGAATGCCATCGATACGAATTGAACCAGAGGTCCCGCCAGCAAGAATGGGTACGCGAACGAGACTGTTCTCGGCATCGATTGCGACTGCGCCGACACCGATGCCAACCGAAACGACGCTGATATCGGTTGGATTGGCATTGGTGACTTGAAGTGGGGACACATCAATGACCAATGTCCCTGCAACAGTAGTACCCTGGCGTAAACTCACCATGACGGAACCTAGCACCTCTGTGTGTCCGGTAGCAGTCACCGTTCTTGGAAACCCGAAACCCTCAAAGAGCCCTTGTGCCATAAGCCGTCCAGGCGCAAACAAAAGCAATAACGCTAGAAGGGTCAAAAATTTCGATTTCATCCTTATGCCTCAAAACTTCATAACAAACTGTCGGTTTTTCCAAAAGCGTTCAGACGTACGGCTCCGGCGGTAAATCAAAGGGGGTGAGGTGAGCAAGTGCCAACCCGAGCGGCATTCTAACGTAGGACTGGTCCAAAATCCAGTTCCCACGGAGGCTTCAGGGGTTGTATGCCTTAAGGTCTACTTCTTTTTCTTCAGGTCGAGTTGAGTTTGACTTTTTTCCTTCACTTCACAAGTATTTTGGTCCGCCGTAATACTTGTGGTGATGCCGATGATCCGTTCCGGTGAGACAACCACAAATTGCCATTCAGTAGACAACTTGCACTCTTTGCCGGTGTCCATCTTCGCTACAAAGAAGCCAGTCCCTTTGTAGGTGTTGACTTCTTCCTGATTCTTTGTGTCCACTTCGTACTGCAGGAACTTCGGATTTGAGCCAGGAACAAGCTTCACATGCAGATCCGATCCGTTCAGTACCAGTTCATACTGAGAACCGCTTTCGGATTCCCAGACACCGTTCGGGTTGTACTTGGGGATTTGTGCAAGCAGCAGTGTCAGAACCAAAGGTAAGAATTTCATACCGTGTAATGATAGGTGAAAGTTATGCAAAAAAAACCGAAAAATAAGGCTGCCCGGACGGCGCCTTTCAGTAGCTGGCATATCATTTTGATCATCGTTCTCAGTTTCATCACGTACTCTAATGCGCTCGCCGGAAATTTTGTGTGGGATGATGAACTTCAGATCGTGAAGAACTGGCAGATTCGTGATGTGCGTCATGTCGGCCTTGCGTTTTCATCGGCGTTTTGGGCGTTCGCTGGTCCAGAAACCGGGCGTACAAATTTCTACAGGCCGGTGCAAACGCTGACTTACATGTTGGCGTACCTCATTGGTGGTCTCTCTGCCTGGTCCTATCACTTCGTGAATGTCCTTTTTCATACTTCAGCCAGCATCATTCTTTACCTGATCTGTATTGAATACGGGATATCGTCAGTTGCCTCTTTGTTGGCGTGCGCCCTCTTCGTCACACATCCAATCCATACTGAAGCGGTCACATGGAATGCAGGTACTCCGGATGTGAGTTGTGGAATGTTCTATTTCGCCTCGATATTTTTGTTCTTGAGATACCTAAACTCGGGCCGGAAGAAGTGGTTGTGGCTCGCAGCGTTGGCGTTCCTGGTAGCCTGTTTTTCAAAAGAGATGGCTATAACTATGCCAATCGTAGCGGTGCTGCTTCTGCTGGCCAAGGGTCAGCTAAGACAGGGCCGATTCAGAAAAGCTTTGATTGACCTGGCGCCGCTTTTCGCCGCAGGCCTCGTCTATATTGGTGCCCGTCTGGCCGCGCTGCGCTTCCTTTCGACCACACATTTGAACATCGAAACGGGCGTTTTGGATTGGGCCACTTTAGGACTGCGCGTGTTTGGCCAATATATTCACTATGCTCTGCTGCCGTACCCCCTTTCGGCGTACCATCTCATTCCGCTGCACCTGCCGGATCGAGTCCTGTCGACACTCTTGTACACAGGTTGCATCGCGGTGACTGCCCTGATCGTTTTCATGGCCAATCAGCGGGTCGGTGGCATCGGTGTCTGGTCGATAATTTTCGCTGTGACACTCATTCCGGTGTTCAACTTCAAAGGAATCAGTCAGACATTCTTTGCTGAGCGGTATCTTTATATACCCACGATGGCCCTGTCGGTCGTGCTCGCTTTACTCCTCAATAAAGCTCGTAATCACGCCAAAATAGTGACGGCCGCCGTCGTTTTCGTGTTCGCTGTACTGACATTCGTCCGAAACGCAGACTGGCAATCTGACGAAAAGATCTATGAGAGCATCCTCCGTGTCCAACCCGAGGTGGCTCACATCAGAAACAACCTCGCAGATATTTATATTAAGAGAGGAGACGATACGCGAGCCAAAAGCTATCTTGAAACGGCGCTGCAGTACCTCGAGAGTAACGTCTATGTGCAATCGGACTGGGAAAGATACCGAGGCCACGTCGGGCTTGGAGCGATCGCGGCGCGTGGCCAGAAATACGTCGAGGCTAGACAGCATCTTAATAAGGCCCTTGAATTGTATCCCCGGGGCGATTGGGCTTACTTGTACCTGGGAGGGGTCATCATGGAGGAAGACGGCGACTATGCCTCAGCTATTGAGTATTTCAAGAAAGCGATCGACTTGGGTCCACTCAATGAAGTCGCCCGCGATTATATGGGGATTGCGCTGTTCAACATGAAAAGGTACCAAGAGGCCGCTCGATACTTTAGAGAAGCCCTGGAGATCAATCCGACATATAAGGATGCCGAAACGCACCTTGCGATGGCTACCCGGGCGCTCGCATCCTGATCCTTCTAGCGCGCATTTCTCACCGGAATCTTGGCAACTATGCCGAGGGCGTGTCCCTCTCCCTCTGGGAGAGGGTGGCCGAAGGCCGGGTGAGGCGCTTTGCGGCACCCTCTCCCAGAGGGGAGAGGGACTTGGCGGTGGATAGTCACAAAGCCGGTGAGAAATCCGGGTTAACGGCGTTCTTGGGAACTCAGACCCCAGACTTGGTGAGCCATCGGGCGACGGCGCTGAGTCCCGCCTGCACGAGGCCGGACGGTCGATCTCACCGTTCTTTGATAACGCAAAACCATAGTTGAAGAACAGAACCTCGCTCCTTGGACGGACCTGTTCCGCACGTTGAAAATAATCCATAGAATCCATGTATCGTTCTTCCAAAGACAGGAGTGCAGCTAACGAGTACAAACTCTGAAAATCGCCAGGACTTACTTCAAGCTTCTTCCGCGACTCCTGCTCCAGGACCCGAGCTTCCCCCAGGGAGTGAGTTACGTTCACAAGGCTATCAAGGACTCCGACATTGTCAGGGTTTGCCTCCAGGCTCCTTCGCAACCATTCACGCGCATTGCGCAAGGCCTCTGCCCGGCGTGCTGCGATCTCATCGTCGGAGATTTGCCCCCGGCTTCCCTCAAATGTCTTGGCGAGAGCCATGTACCCCACGGCCAAATTATTGAAGGCCCCGGCCAAGTAGGCACTCTGCATTCCTAATCGGACGGCTTCCTCGGTGCCTTCTCTGAAGTGCATAACGGCTTGCTGCGACCGTCCCAGCCGTAGGTACAAATTCCCTATCGTATCGGAGAAGCTTGCGCGGGCTACAGGCACATTTTCCGAACCAAGCTTCGCAATCGAGATTGCCTGCTCGTCCTGTCCCCGTTTCATGTGAGCATATATAAGCTGGTTATAGGGACGGAGCTTGTGTGGGGATTTTGCGACCACGTCAGACCATAAGCGGACTTCGTCACGCCAGACCTCGTTTCGTAATATTGTCGTTATGAGCAGAACAGCCACCACCGCGCTGGCTGAGCTTATCATCAACTTCGTTCGGATCCCGCCCTTGCAAATCTTGACCAGCCATTCCATCACGAAAGGAAAGGACAGACATACTCCGGCAAGCGGCAGATAGACCCGATGCTCAAAGATAACGTCTGGAATAGGAATGACGCTGGAAGTCGGTGAAAGTGTGATGAAGAACCAGAAAATAGAGAACGTAAAGATCGGCTTCGTGCGCCTCCATCGATATGCTGCGAAGAGCAACCCTAGAATTAGCAAAAACGGTAGAAACACCGCCGGTTCGCGCAGGGATAGAGAGGGACGCCAGTCGTAATCCAGATTCAAGCCTGTTGGCAATACAACAAGCCGAATGTACCGTGAGATGACACGTTGCTGGGTGAGGAGATAATTCCAGCGCGGTAGGTTTCGACCGGTAGTTTCGAGCGTCCCAAGCCCGGCTACCTGCCTGGCCAGTAGGTAGTAGGAACTCGCCGCCGCTAGGATCACGAAGCCCAGGTAGAACCGCCACCTGGTGAGCAATGATGATACCCTGCCTTTCGCAAGGAAAAGGTAGTCGTAGAGGAGAATCGTGGCGGGCAATGTGACTACGGTTTCTTTAGCACCAAATCCAACTGCCAAAAAAACAGTTACAAGCAGGCTCGCTAGAAATCCAATTCTGTTCTCGGGCAGGATGGTGAAAAATACAAAGCCCAACATGTAAAAAAAGGTGGATAAGAGTTCCGAGCGGCTCGAAATGTACGTCACGGACTCGGTCTGAATTGGATGTACCAGAAAAAATGCGGTTGCCAACAGGCTGTATGTGCGCACGACCCCAGGGTCTATTACGGCCTTTCTAAAAACTTTGACACCGGCAGCGAAGACGAGAAGTCCATTCAAAATGTGCAACGAGAGATTAACGATGTGATAGCCCACCACATTCTGGCTCCCAACCCAGTTATTAAATGCAAATGTGGCGTACAGAAGAGATCGGGTTTGGAGATACAGGTTCAGACTGAAGTTGCGGTAATCTTCGAAACGAACATTCGTGTTGCGTTGGATGGAATTGATGTCGTCAAAGATAAATGGAACGTCCATTGAATTCGCGTAGGCCGCGCAAGCTAAAAAGACGAGAATTGCTACTGGGAAGATCCAGTTGTTGAACCGCGACCACTTTCTCTTTTGCGGCTTGGCTTTCTGCTTCGACGGCATGTTAATTTTCAGGCCTGTAACAGCGAGGCGCCTAGTCTAGCAGTTTGAAATCAACAAGGGAAACGCGGTGTGTCCCTGTGTCTCAAGCGTCTCAAGCGGGGCTTATTTCGGCGAGAAACTGCGATAACAACATCCGAATGGTTTCGTCTACAATACAGCATTGGCATTCCCGGCTTCAGACTAAGTGGAACATAACGACAGTACGGAGATTGTGTGGAAGCGGTTCGTGTTCATGTGGACAGCGTCGAGATGTCAGATCGCATTAGCGTCGCTGAAAACTCAAGGCAGCCTTTCCAATCCAGGATTGCGTTTGTGGTTCCGACCATGAATCGACCGGCGGAGTTGCGGCGCCTGCTGGCCAGCGTGGAATGTCAGTCTGTGCTTCCGGATGAAATCATCATCGTGGACGGCAGCACGGAGCCCATGGAATGCCTTTCCAGAGACTTCCCCCATTTGAGCCTAAAATATGTGCGGATATTCCCGCCTGGCCTCACCAAACAGCGAAATGCAGGCATGGCGATGCTCAGCCCCCATATCACTCTGGCTGCTTGTCTTGATGACGATTTGGTCTTGGAGCCGGGTTCGATTGAGACGATGCTTCGTGTTTGGGATAACGCACCCAAACATGTCGGAGGGGCATCGTTTAACATCGTCAATGTCCGAGCGCCGCGCGCGCTGCTTATAAAATCTTTGTTTCGGATGGATAGCTTCAGGCGGGGAGCAGTCCTGCGGTCGGGCTACGAAGCAACGATCGCGCCAGTACGCAAAGACACTTTCTTTGAGTGGCTTTGCGGTGGTGCCACTGTCTGGAGGCGGCAAGTTATCGAAGAATTCCAGTATGACGAGTGGTTTCGAGGTTACGCGTACTTCGAGGATGTCGATTACAGCTATCGCGTGGGCCGGAAATACCGCTTGATCATTCTGGCGGGTGCCCGCGTGAAGCATCTCAGCCCACCGGTAAAAGAGAATCGGAATTACTTGTTGGGTAAATGCCAGGTTGTCAACCGAAGATACTTCATGCAGAAAAATCCCGATTTGTCTGTGGGCTTGTTTTACTGGGCGACTTTGGGGTTGGTGATTGCGAACATCGGAGAGGGAATTCTGACAAACAGTCCAGGTCTGTTTGCGCGGGCATGGGGAAACGTGGTGGGATTACTTCAATCCGGTTTGGGCCGCCTGGAACAAATCGACGGAGCTCTGAAAGACTAACTGCGGGTAGCCGACCTTGGGAACTTACGCAATTCATAAACGCAACGACCGTTCCAATCCGCCGCTTGTGTCTATCATTCTCCTCGACTGGTCATGCCGGGAACGTTTCCACGCGCTGGATTGGTTGACGAGCCAAACCGTTCCGAGAGAGCAGTATGAACTCATCTGGGTTGAACTGTTTGATCGCGTTGTGCCCAAGGCCATCCATGATGCCGACGTTGTCATCACGTGTAACCAAAAACGCTCTTACCACAAGCATAAGGGATACAACGCCGGCTTGTTGGAATCACGTGGCCAGGTTATTACGGTTTGCGATAGTGACGCGGTGTTCCCTCCTAACTTCATCGGGTCCATCATCAAGAATTTTCGATTACCCAGGGATGAGCCTGAACAGTTGGTTCTGATGCATTACGAGTGGAGGACTGACGCGGAGTACCCAGAGCATTTGGCGAGCATCCACGAGCTTTCGGCATTTGTGTGGAAGGAGCTGTGGCCGAATGTAGGGGCATGCATGTCGGTCAGGAAGATCGACGCCATGCGTTTCGGTGGCTTTGACGAGCATTCTTCATATCGAGGCTTCATTTGCGGACCATATGATCTCGCATGGAGACTTGTCAACGCGGGGCTGCGAGAAATTTGGCATGAACCGGGTGTCGCTTTATGGCATTTTGCACACCCTGCGCCATATTTCCATCCGAGGCAGTTCTCTCTTAGTAATTTGCGCAGATGGTTCGAAGTGACGTATCCGCACTGCGAATATCATGCTCTGACAGCCGTCGAAGGGTTCTCTACAGGTCGAGTGCTTCCACTCGAAGAAAATCCGGAAGTGTACAGGCTTCGTATGTCGGGTCGCAGGATAGGGACCGCGTTCGAAGAAAAATATGCAACGAAGACGGGGCCGGCAGGATTTTCCAAGTTGCAGAGACTCGGGCTCAGATTTGCGTTAATCCGGGAGGGTCTGATGAGATGTTCCGGATTCCTGATCTGGATCGTCGAAAAGTCTCTCGGCAAGGAGAGGTTCGAGGCCTTGTATAGACTCTTTCTACGGTGTGCAAAATTCCTTCTCAAGATACTGGAGAAAACCCTGGGTCGTTCAAGGCTCCAGTTCCTCCGAAAATACGCCAACCGCTAATGTACGCGAAGTTGAAGGTGTTGCTCCTGCTGGCGGAATTTCCCTTCTGGCGCGCTGCACGACACCTGTCCTATTCGGTCCAACTCGGTATTGAGGATGGTCTTCACGCGAACGAAGTACAGTGCCTGACCGTTACGAGTCCGTGGCTTCCTAAAGTTCTGGAACTCTGGGGCACACGGAAATTCGATCAGGTGGAATACCGGGTTTCGCCAACCTTGAAGAACCGAAAACGAATCGTTGAAAGGCGGCTCCAATATATGACGCACGCCTTAGCCTGTGACGAAAAGGATGTGGCCCAGATAAACGCAGAGGGTAAGGCCTCGGCGATCTGGTGGCCTCAGGCGGTGCCGGCGCGATTCATATCCGAGACCGGTGGTTCTCCATCGCAGAATTGTGGGGTCTTCTGCGGAGCCTGCTATGGCGTTCGCCGCGAGTGGTTGCGGCGTCCCGATCTAAAACCAGTGTTGACCCGCTCTAAATCCCCGGAAACAGGCACAATGTACCCATTCCTGTTTAACGCCTTACATCTGCCGTTCATTCGCCCATTTCGTTTTGCTTTACCGATCAAAGAGCAACATCTCGCTCGGTATCTGTCGCGCTTGCGGTACATCCGGGAACGTTGCTTTGAAGGCTGGTTGAAAGGATTGCAAACCGGTTGTGCAGTAGTCAACCTGCCTCATCTGGTAAAGACCTACGCCGGCCGTGTAGTCGAAGGCATGGCTGCGGGAAGACCGGTGATCTCCTGGGAAATTCCGGGACGACCGTTGAACAAGGCACTTTTTGAAGATGAGGGAGAAATTTTGCTCTACCCCGAAAATGATCCACATCAATTGGCCAGCCACTTGAAGCGTATCTTGACTGACCGTGAGCTGAGCTTGTGAACGAACGCATTCTGTTACAATGCATCGGCTAGTTATGTGGAGTGGCAATTATTCCTTCGTTTTGTCGAATCTGGTCATGAAGGACTTCAAGGTCCGCTACCGGAACATGTCGCTGGGCGTACTGTGGTCGATGCTGAATCCTCTGGTGATGATGGGAGTGCTGACGTTCATATTCACCAAGGTTTTCCCCAACCCGTCAATTCCAAATTTTCCGCTGTATGTCTTGTGTGGATTGGTAGCATTCAACTTCTTCTCGATAGCCTGGGTTACCGCAACAACATCGCTGGTGGACAATGCGAATTTAGTGAAGCGTGTGGCTGTGCCGCGGCAGCTTCTTCCAATAGCCGCAGTGTTCTCGAATTGCATTCACTTGATCGTACAGATCGTTCTTCTCTTGACGCTGGTTGTCGCTTTCGGAAGAGGTGTGAACATCCACTGGTTGTGGCTGCCGGTGATCTGGTCATTGGAAGTGGTGTTCGTGTGCGGTCTGGGCTTGATGTTTTCGGCGATGGATGTTTACGTTCGCGATATGCGGTATGTGGTGGAATCCTGCAACACGATATTGTTCTGGTTGGTACCGATTTTTTATTTTGTCGTTCCAGAGCGATTTTATGGGCTTTATCAATATAATCCAGTCACGGCCCTGGTGATAGCGTCGCGGTATATCTTGCTTGACGGTAAGGCCCCACCCAACACGTTGCTCTACAAACTGATGCTCGTCTCGTTCCTGATGCTGGTGCTGGGCGTGCTGGTGTTCGGCAAATTGAAGAAGAGACTTTACGATCACCTTTAAATATGCCATCCATCGAGTTCCTGGGTGTGTCCAAAAGCTTTGTGCGGCATAGCAGGGGACGTCAACTGCTTCGTGCCCATCTGACCGCGCTGCTGCGGCCCGCACCCAAGGACCGTTTTTACGCTCTCAGGAACATTTCATTTAAGATCAGCCACGGAGAAAACGTAGCCATTGTGGGCGCAAACGGCGCGGGAAAGAGCACACTGCTGAGCTTGCTGGCTGGCCTCGCGGCGCCGGACGAGGGGAGCATCCATGTTTCCGGGAGAATCGCGGCGCTGCTCGAACTCGGGTCCGGTTTTCACCCCGATCTCACGGGAAGGGAAAACCTGTTCCTGAACGCTTCGCTGCTTGGTTTGAGCAAGAAAAGGGCGGAGCAGATTTTTGATAAGGTTGTTGAGTTTTCTGAAATTGGCGATTTTATCGATGAGCCGTTGCGGACCTATTCAAGCGGGATGATGCTGCGGCTCGGGTTTTCCGTGGCCGTCAACGTGGATCCGGATTTCCTGATTGTGGATGAGATCTTGGCTGTGGGTGATCAGAGCTTTCAAGCGAAATGCTTCGGGAAAATTGCCGAGTTGAAACGCAACGGCAAGAGCCTGGTATGCGTGTCACACTCGCCGGCCGTCGTGCAGCGGCTTTGCGAACGAGCGCTGTGGCTCGATCACGGCGAACTCCTGGTGGACGGAAAAACCGAGGACGTGCTGAAGATGTACGAAGGGCAGTCCACGCTGCGGACGAGAGTTTCCTCGTAGTGCATCATCATGCCCGTCACCAACAACTGCTACGGGGATACCGTGCCCCGTGACGCTGTGACGGCTTTTCAATAGGATCACTTTTCCAAATATGTTATAAAAACCGCCCGATGGACGCCGCGAAGGATTTTCAGCCCCACCAAGACCGGAGTACCTTATCGTCCATTCAGACTGACGAGTCGAGTCCCACAATTGTCTGCCTTATGGGTCTGACCCTGTTCGTACTCATCTATTACTTGATCGATATTTCTTTTTACATCCGCTACGAGGAGAAAGTTCTTCCTTTCGGAGATCCGTTTACGTACGCGATCGGATTTTTTAAGTTGTTGGACGATGCGCACAGGAATTATTTGTCTGCCCTGCTCTCGACTGTCAATGGGCAGCGCA
>QHXC01000715.1 GCA_003222815.1 Acidobacteriota bacterium
AGAATTCCTTGAGAGCCGCCATACCGGCAAAGAAGCCAACTAAGCTGCTGATGATGATGGTCATGCCGACACCGAAGTGATATCCGTAGTGCAGATCGTCGTCGAACCGGTCCCTGCATCATCATACCCACAGGGAAGCCAGAATTTCAATTCGCCAGACGCGATAGTCTTCAAATAACATTCGTGCGAGAATTACGTTTTTAGTCTTGAGTTCTGAGTTATGAGTTTTGAGTAAAACTGGTGCAACTCAAAACTCATAACTCACGACTCAGAACGCAAGGGCTGCGCAGCCGCATCCTTAAGCTCGGGATATCAAGGGCGCCAGCCCTTGGCTAGTTTGTGAAGCATAGCCCGTAATTGCGGAACGAACCCTGCACCTTTCAGATGCCCGGCGTGTTCACCCTGATCCTGTAAATTCCCGTGCGGGCGGCGATGTAGAGCGTCTTCTTGTCGGCGTCGCCGAATCCAATATTGGAGGCAAAAGGCATCAAACGAAACATCTCATCCGCCGAGGCCGCTGAGTTGCAGTCGTTGAACGCGCAAGCGTCCGCAGAGGCACGAAAAGAAGCCGACCGCTACGGCACGGAGCAAGATGGGATCAGCAAGGCCGCAGAGGATTTGGAAAAACAGGTTACCGAACATTCGCAAGCTTCGGAACGTGAAATGGAGCACCACCATCGATTCGCTTATGCTGTCACGACATTTCAAGTTGCGATTGCTCTTTCGGCAATCGCTGCGATTACGCGTCGCCGGATGCTCTGGATCGTTGGCTTGGGAATCAGTATCGTCGGCCTGTTGTGCTTCGTCGATGGCATTTGGCTGATGTTCTAAGGCGCTGGGAGGTTGTTATGAAGATCCGTCATTACGGAGCATTGTTGGTCCTGCTTGCATTGCCGCTGGCGGCAAGTTCCACTCAACGAGTCACTGCGCGCGCACCGGCTGCATCGGACGCGACGCTCAAGGCGGTCGCTGCAGCCAAAGTCTTTCTTGCAACACTCGACGATCGGCAGCGTGCGAACGCCAGGCTGGACCTCAACAAAAAGACGAGATCCAACTGGTCCAATCTTCCGACTGGTGCGGTATTCCAAAATGGCGCTACCGAACGCAATGGCGTCAAGCTTGGCGACATGACCGCTGCCCAGCAGGAGGCAGCGCTTGCCCTGGTTTCGGCGACGTTGAGCAGGGCCGGATATCAGAAGGTAATGAACATCGTGAATGCCGATGAGATGTTAGAGCGGTCAAGCGCACCGGCTCGCCCTGCGGGGAATCGCACCAGGTTCGGAAGGGCCGAATATTACGTTTCAATTCTTGGCACGCCCTCCGCGACCGAGCCGTGGATGATTCAATTCGGCGGTCACCATCTGGCGCTCAATATCACGATCGTGGGTGCAGAGAATGTGTTGACCCCAAGTCATACGGGCGCACAACCGGCCACATTCACCTTCAACGGCCAGACGGTTCGACCGCTGGGGAATGAAAACGACAAGGCTTTTGCGCTCGTCAATGCCCTAAATGCCGACCAGCGCAAGCAGGCAATTCTCGATTATCAAGTGACGGACGTGGTTCTGGGCCCGGGACACGACGGCGAAGTCATTCAACCGGAAGGTGTCCGTGTGTCGAGTTTCAGCGCGGGTCAACGAGCTATGCTGCTCGATCTGATGAGCGAATGGGTCCGCATCCTCAATGACCACGACTCTGAGGCGAAAATGGCGGAGATTCGAGCGAATTTGGCAGATACTTACTTTGCCTGGAGCGGACCGACGACCAACGGAAGCCGCGCTTACTTTCGCATCCAGGGACCCACGGTCATGATCGAATATGCGCCGCAAGGGCCGGGCACCGATCATATCCACACGTTCTACCGGGACCCAACCAACGATTATGGCGCGAAGCTGATCAAGCCATGAGAAGGCGAACGATGCTGGTTGGCGCAATCGCCATTCTTTTGACACTTCCAGCAACGACAGGCGCACATCGTCTGGATGAATACCTGCAGGCGACGCGCCTTTCGCTCGCGCTGAACCGAATCGTCGTTGAGATTGACCTTACGCCTGGCGTGGACGTGGCGCCGATGATCTTCGCGTTGATCAACACCGATCATGATGGCCGAATTTCTGAGGCGGAAGGCCGGGCCTACGCGAGCCAGTTCCTGAAGGAAATCGTTCTCGAGGTAGACGGCCAGGGCCAACGCCTTGCTCTCGTCAGCAGCCAGTTTCCGTCTTTTCTGGAAATGAGCGCGGGGTTGGGCACGATTC
>QHXC01000394.1:0-11665 GCA_003222815.1 Acidobacteriota bacterium
GGCCGCGAGATAATAGCGAAGCGCGTCGGGAGCAAATTGCGTCTGCAGATCGTTTGCCCATAGCGCCCATCCTCGGCTGGTGCTCATCTTTTCACCTTCCAGGTTGTAAAACTCATTTGCGGGAATGTCGTACGGGAGGTTGAGTCCGCCGTATCCAAGCAGCATGGCCGGCCAAATGATGGTGTGGAAGGGAATGTTGTCTTTACCAATGAAATAGTAGCTGCGCGCATCCGGATTCTCCCACCACTCGCGCCATCGCCCCGGCGTGCCGTTGCGTTCCGCCCATTCGAGACTCGCGGAGTAGTAACCAATTACGGCATCGAACCAAACGTAAATGCGCTTGTCCTTAAACTCCTCGGAATCGACGGGAACAGGTATTCCCCATTCCAGATCCCGCGTGATCGCCCGTCCCTGTAACCCTTCTCGCAGCCAGTTGGATGTGAACTGAAGCGTGTTGCCGCGCCAATAGCTCCGATCACAGCCTGCGAGCCAGAAACGGAGTGCCGGTTCGAGCTTCGGCAGATCCAGAATGAAATGCTCCGTTTCGCGAAAGGTGACCAGTCCGCCATCGAGTGTCGAATGAGGCTCGCCCAATTCGGCCGGTTCATGAAGGGCGCCGCAGTTGTCACACTGGTCGCCGCGTGCTTTCGTGTACTGGCAGTTCGGACAGATTCCCTCGATGAACCGATCGGGAAGAAACCGGGCCAGTGACTCGGAGTAAGAGGCCAAGCCGGTTTTCCTGTATAGATAGCCGCTCTCGAGAAGCTTCAGGAAAAACGCTTGGGTTGCCGCGTAGTGATTCGCTGTATATGTCTGCGTGAACAGATCAAAGCTGATCCCGAGCGTCCGAAACGTTTCGAGAAAGGAAGCGTGGTAGCAGCGGATGACATCTTGAGGAGCAACACCCTCACGTGCCGCCTGTAATGTGATTGGAGTACCGTGGCAATCGGAACCGGAAATCATCAGGACATCGTTGCCGCAAAGCCGCTGGTAACGAGCAAAGATATCAGCAGGCAAGTAGGCGCCCGCCACGTGCCCCACATGTAAATGACCGTTCGCATAGGGCCATGCGACGGCCACAAGAATCTTGTCGGCCATTGTTGAACCTCATTGTGCGTGATGTTTTTGTTAGGGGAAAGTAATGGAGCGGACGCTTAATATTTTGGCGGGGGGCCCGCCATGATAAGGTTCTGGATGGGCAAGAAAGAAGTCATCACCTCCATCGTACCATCCATCGCCGGTCCACTCAAAAAGAGTTCGCCCGCCGGTTATGTCCCTGTAGTTTCGCTCGCTGATTCCGATGATCTGGCCGCCTGCCACCACGTGATCATCTTCGCGATTGCTTTCAAAATCACTTCATTGCTCGCTCCACCGCAGCACTCAGGTATTGGCCCATTCCTAAAACCTTAAGGCGGACAGATCATGTGCTACCCACATACCCGCGAGACAACGGTTGGACTAAAAACTTGCCACTGAATATCAAAGCCTCCGACCTCTGTCACCGTAATTAAAACGCTTTTCGCCGTCTTACCGTTTATGTATGCTGCGCGCAGCCGGTTCGGATTTCATCAAATAAACAGGAGAAGAATATGGGTACAAAAATTACGCTTACGGCGCCGGATGGCCACAAAGTCGGCGGTTATCGCGCCGACCCGCAGGGTGCACCGACGGGCGGTGTTGTTGTGATTCAGGAGATTTTCGGCGTGAACCATCACATCCGTGCCATATGCGATCGTCTGGCTGCTGCCGGTTATGCCGCCGTCGCGCCAGCGCTATTCGATCGCATCGAGCCAGGTTTTGAATCCGGCTACTCGCCGGATGAGATATCGGCCGCAATGCGCTTTGTGCAGAATCCGGATTTTGGAGCTTTCCTCCGTGATACAAGTGCTGGCATCGGCGAATTGAAACCGGCCGGTCCGGTTTCCATCATGGGGTTCTGCCTTGGAGGAACGGTTGCATTTGCAGCGGCGTGCAATCTCGAGGGACTGGCATCGGCCGTCTGCTACTACGGCGGTTTCATCGCGAAGATGGCAGATCAGAAACCTAAGGTTCCGACGCTGATGCATTTCGGCGCGCTCGATGCGCACATCCCGCTCTCCGACGTGGAGATCATTCGACAGAAACGGCCCGACTGCGAGATCCACGTCTACGAAGGCGCCGGCCATGGATTCCATTGCGATGAGCGCGGCAGCTATAACAAAGAAGCGGCAACGCTCGCCTGGCAGCGCAGCCTCGATTGGATTGCGCGAAAGGTCATGAAGGCGAAGCAATAGAAGCAAAGCAAACCGGGCCGCTACTGAAATCAATGTGGGCATCGCTCCCGAGCCGTGGCCACGAGCCAGAGGTCCCAACGAACAAATGTTTTATCGTCGCATGCCACCTCAAACCGAAATAGCCGTTGCGACATCGAAACAAGCGCCGCGGCGTGCCGCCATCGCGATGTTCGCCGTGCTCCTTGGCTCGTACGTCATCAATGCGATGGACCGGCAGCTTTTCCCGCTACTCGTTCCGGAAGTGCGCCGCCAGTACGGTTTTTCGCTATCGGATGCCGTCTTATTATCGACTGTCTTCACTTTGGGAATGGCTCTGGCCGGATTGCCGACAGGTTACCTGCTCTCGCATTTTTCACGGAAGACGGTGTTGCAGGCCGGAATTGCCCTCTTCTCGGCCTGTACGGTTTTGACCGTGATGGCTTTCGGGTTCTCCGACATGCTGATATACCGTGCAGCCACAGGAGTGGGTGAAGCCATGCAGTTGACGATTCTCCTGGTCATTGCCGCGAACTACTTTGCCAGCTACCGCGCCGTCGCTGTAGGGTCAATCAATTTTTCCTTTGCTATCGGCGCGATGATCAGCCCGACTCTCGGCGGCGCGCTCCTGAGTGTTTATAAGAGTTGGCAGGCGCCGATGGTCCTTTTCGGGGCACTAGGTTTTGTTGCCATTGCAACCATCTCTTTAACGCTGGGTTCGTGGTTCACGGAGAGCCAAGGAAGCGCCAACGAGCGAGGAGATCGAAGCGGCGCTCCGACACTCGTTAATAGAAACACAATTCTACTGACGGCGATGAGCGTGATCGGCGGTTTCGTGATTTACGGATATCTCGGGATGTACCCAGCGTTTCTTCGCGAAAGTCTTCGCTACTCACCGACGACGACCGGAGCTGTCATGAGTCTGTACGGACTTGGGGCCCTCGGCTCCATTGGAGGCGGATGGCTCGGCGACCGTTTCTCACCACGGCCGGTGTTAGGAATGGCGTTTCTCTTCGCGGCTGTCCTTGGCTTTTTGATGTTCAATGGTTCGGGCGGAGTCTTGCTCCAGGTGATGCTTTCATTCGGCTGGGGCATCGTCGTAAGCGGCATCATCTACGTCAATCTCGCGGGCTATCACGTTAAATCGCTGCGCAGCACTCTGGCAAGCCGCGGGTCGGGAGTCTTCGTGACGAGCCTTTACGGATCGGCATCCGTAGCTGGGTATGTGATGGGCTGGATTGCGACGCAAGGTGGGTGGGCAGCCGCGGGAATGATCCAATTGAGTCTTCTGTCGCTGATCGCCGCTACGCTCGCGCTAGCGCTGCGGCCGGATCAGATGTCGGTAGGCGCGCGAAAACTCGAGCACCAGCGTCGTCGCGGAGTATGAGATTCCCAAGACAGCAAAACATCAATATGAGGAGGGTTTGCGCGATCGCAATCGGGGTGACTGCGCGGGCGCGATATCACACCTACAGAGCGCTATCAAAATTTATGAGCGATACTCCAAAGCGCTTGATCTATCCCGAAAGCCCCGTGGCCAACCAGGTTCGAAAAACTCTTTCGGATCTGCGTAAGAAATGACTCCGACCTTGTTGTAAACCCACTGTCCACTGTAATGAATTCTTGACATTCGCTGCCTCTGGGTTTGATGATACGCCCGGACGCTTCGACGCCTAGCGAGTCCTCAGAAACGTTCTGATCGAAGAGGTTTAGAAGTGCGCCATATCTTACATTGGATTCCGAACGCGCTCGCCCGAGCACCATCCTGAAGAGACTTCGTTTCAAGTCGAACCCGATTCAATCTCAACAGACTGTCAATGTGTGCGACGTTGTTCCTCACAAAAAACAAGGAGAAAGGTGGGTTTTATGACTTTAGAAAGGAAGATTACTGTAGGTGTATCCATGGCTCTGCTGGTTTGTTCCTTAGTTGCCTTCGGCCAGGAGACAACCGCTGGCATACAAGGAACCGTCAAAGATCCCTCAGGCGCCGTCATTCCCGGCGTCAACGTGGAGGTGACCAGTCCGGCACTGATCGGCAAGAAATCTGCAGTCACCGATGCCGGCGGATATTACCGCATCGAGCAATTACCCCCCGGCGTTTACAACATCATCGTGAATGCGTCGGGATTTGGTCCCCAGACGCAAAGTGGTTTGCAATTGAGCACCGGAGCGCTGCCGACGATCAACTTTTCTATGGCGGTCGGCGGTCTGACGCAGGAAGTCAGCGTCTCGGCTGAAGCGGCCGTGATCGACGTCACGGAGAGCAAGGTGTCAACGACCGTCACCGATGAGATTCTGACAGCCCTGCCGAAGACCCGTTCGTTCCAGTCGCTGATTCCTTTTGCTCCCGGCGCCCGTCAGGAGCCGTTGCAGGGTGGCAGAGACGGCAATCGGACAAACGGTTTCCAGATTGACGGCGCTGCCGACAGCGAAAATGTCTACCTGATCGATGGAATCAATACGACGGACATTGTAAATGGCGGCGTAGGAAAGAATTTCCAATCGGACTTCATCCAAGAGGTTCAAATCAAGTCGAGCAGCTTCGAAGCTGAATTCGGCGGCGCACTTGGAGGCGTGATCAATGCAGTTCCCAAGCGCGGTTCGAACACCTGGCACGGGGAAGTCAAAACGTACTATGAGTCTTCTGCTCTCGACGCTATCGATGCCTGCAATTCCGGCTTTACAGCCTCGGGTGGAGCTGCGACGTTCACCAACGGTACGACGTTCTCCGCGTATAACACCACAGGCAGGGTGTGCGGGCAACGATTGAACCCAAGCCTTCCTCAGCTCAACAGCGCACTTCGCCTTGACGGAACATCCGAATATTATGTCCCGAAAAAGGACAGCCACCACATTGTCACACCGGGCTATGAGATCGGTGGGCCGCTATTCGCGGATCGGCTGTGGGGCTTCAGCAGCTATGTTCCGCAAGTGGACTCGACCCAAAGAACGACAACGTTTCAGTGTCCGACTTCGACCCCCAACTGCGGCTTTGCAGGACCGCGACGGCTGAGCCAAAACGTCACTACTCACAATGCGTATAATCGTCTGGACTACCGTCTGTCGGACGGGCTCCGGCTGGCAGGAAGTTGGAATTACGCCTACAGCCGCGCGATTGGTCAACTTGCGTTTCCCGATAGCGCCTACGGTCAGGTCAACACTGGCGCGACGACCGACCCAGGAACTCTCCGGCCGGATAATGGATATGTGCGGCCGCTTTCGTTATACGGCTTCAACGGCGATTGGACGCCAACATCAAAACTGCTGGTGAGCGCCCGGTACGGCTACTTCTTCAGCAACACGTCAACCCGCGGCACGCCGGTGGGCATCCGCTACATTTACGAAAGGACTCTAAACGCGAACAGCAGGGACGTTAACAACAACCCATTCCCCTCCAACGCTCTGCTCAACAATACGGGGTTCTCCAACATCCCGAATAATTTCACCACGATTTTCGACGTGTTCAAGCGGAAGAGTTTCAATACAGATGTCTCGTACTTTACAGGCAATTGGTGGGGTAGCCACAGGTTCAAGGCCGGTTACATGTGGCAATCTCAATATAACAACGTGAACATTTCCGCGAATACGGCTGTCGTCAATCTGTTTTGGGGAGAGAGCTATACTCCGTCTACCAGCACCACAGCCTGCGCCACGATTCAGGCAAGCAACAGTCGCGGGCTTTGCCAAGGTCAGTACGGATATTTCCTTGTCGGAAGCCTGACGACTTCGAACAATGGTTTTGCCAATGCGACAGACCAGGCCTTGTATTTCCAGGACTCCTGGAATGTCGGAAAGAGCGGCCTGACACTGAATTTGGGAGTGCGGTTGGATCATGAAAGAAATCCTGCGTTCGATCCCAGTCGATTCCCCAATATCGACTTCGGCTGGGGTAAGAAGATTGCTCCGCGGTTAGGTGGCGCCTATGACTTGCTTCACAATGGCAAAGTTAAGATTTTTGCCGACTATAGCAAGTACTTCGACATCATGAAGCTTGGTTTGACGCGCGGTTCGTTCGGAAGCGATTACTGGCACGAGTGTGTATACGCTCTGGACACGCTAGACTACAACACCATTACGCCCACGCTGAACTTTGGCGCGGGTTGTCCGCCTTCGGGCCAAGCGCCTGGCGTTGGTGCTCGCTTCATCGAGAATGTGGATCTTCGTGCGACGAAGGAGGATCCGCGGGACCCGGCTATCCAGACGAACATGAAACCGGTGGAGAGCCACTCGTTCACTGCAGGTGCGGATTGGTCCATCAATTCAAAATGGACGCTTGAGAGCCGGTACACGCGCAAGCGCCTCGACCAAACAATCGAGGACATGTCGATTACCGACAACTTGGGTTACTACATCGGCAATCCGGGCACAACCTTCGCGGACGTGTTGCACCGGCCGACTGTGATACCCAATGACCAAAATGTTAACTACTACAATACGACGCCATTCTGCGCGGAGTGTCCTAAGGCAGTTAAGCCGATCCGCCGCTATGACGGCGTGGAATTCCGGCTCAGCTACAAGGGAACGGCCAGGTGGTATGGTACCGTCAGTTATCTGTGGAGCCGTCTGAACGGCAATTACTCCGGCCTCACCGATACAGATCCTACTGACGCCAACGGTGGCCGTCACAGCCCAAACAACGGCCGCGCCTTCGACATTCCAACCATGACGTATCTACCAAGCGGCAAGATCGATGACGGTCCTTTGTCCACAGACCGGCCGCACACTGCGAAACTTTTCGGCTACTACCGGCTTCCATGGCTCGGTCAGGAAACCTTGTTTGGAATTTCTCAGATCTTTTACGAAGGCACTCCGATCAGTTCCTGCCTGGGAGTTTTGGGAGTGAATAGTCCGGATTCGGCATGCCAGTGGGCAGAAGGACGTGGGAATTTCGCTAAGCTTCACCGTGACCCAGCGACCGGCAATATCGTGAAGGATGGCGTGGTAATGAATGCCCGAACTGAGCCGCTTTTCCAGACGGACGTGAACGTACGGCATGAGATCCGCGTCAGCAAGGATCGTGAGAATTACCGGCTAGTTATTGAAGGCAACGCGATCAACCTCCTGAATCAGCATGCCGCGACTTCGTACTATGAATACGTCCACCCGAGTAACCACATATCACCCGCTCGGGCGCCGCGCTTCAGCGGCGATCCACAGATCGACTGGGGCAAGGTTGTGAACGGCTACAACTACATAGATGCACTGAACGCCACGGGAGCATTTGCGGGCAGTGCGCAGCAGAGTGCGATTCCTCTCGCCAGCCGTTACGGCCTGCCGTCGCCCTTCCAGACCGCGCGGCAGTTCCGTTTCGCGCTCCGGATCCAGTCGGTGCGTGGCATCGGTTATATGTTTCGGCCAATGAGGATATGTTCTTTGACAGCTTGACTAACCAACCTTTTCTCTCCTGGCCCAGCAATTCAAACGACACTCCGTAACAATATGTTCACAATTCATTCACGACGTATTTAAACCCTCCCTCTAGTGTGACCACTTACACACAGATTTGTCTTGCACCCACATTTATCCAATCTCACGTGTGCTCACAAAAACGAAGAAGGAGGATTTCGTTGAGAACGAAACCACATTGGTCAGCATTCGTCATCGTGTTGCTGGGTCTGATGTCCTCAGCGGCCTATGGTCAGGTCGATCAGGGCCGCATCGCTGGAGTGATTAAGGACGCGACCGGCGCGGTTATTCCAGGCGCGACCGTGGTAGTCAAAAATGACCGTACCGGTGAAGAGCACTCAACTCTCACTGGCGACGCCGGCGAGTACCAAGTCACGGCGTTACGCCCTTCCAGTTACAATGTGAAGGCGAATCTTTCCGGTTTCAATCCCGTGGAAGCAACCGGCATTCAACTGGTCGTCGGTCAGAAGGCAATAGTCGACCTTACG
This sequence comes from Acidobacteriota bacterium, assembly GCA_003222815.1. GTDB lineage: Bacteria > Acidobacteriota > Terriglobia > 20CM-2-55-15 > 20CM-2-55-15 > 20CM-2-55-15. The sequence continues at coordinate 8,144 of QHXC01000394.1, forward strand.
CTGCCTGTGTCTGGCGTGACCACTGACGTGAACGTCGTGGAAACCTTTGGAGATGTTGCTCTCGATACAAGTTCCGCAGCGATCGGCGTCAACGTCGTTCCGCGCGAGGTGCAGGTGCTTCCCTTAAACGGACGCCAAGTCTCACAGCTTTACTTGCAGGCACCCGGTTCGACCAATGCCGGATCAGGCACTTTCGGCTCGATTCGCTTTGCCGGTCGCGCCACTGAACAAAACAGCGTCCGTTATGACGGCATCGAAGGGACGGGTACGATTGATGCGAATCCGGGCACGCTGAATGCCGAGATCGATTCTCCATTTCGTTTGCAGTCGAGTCTCGAGAACGTGCAGGAGTTCCGCGTCGAATCGAGCAATTACACGGCGGAGTTCGGAACAGGAACGGGCGGTCAGATTAGTCTCGTAACGAAATCGGGCAGCAATCAGTTCCACGGATCGCTTTTCGAGTATCTCCGAAACGACGTTCTGGACGCGGCGAATTTTTTCGACAATATCACCGGACAAAAAGCTCCTTTGCGGCTGAACCAATTCGGCGGCTCGATTGGCGGACCGATTGTCCGGAACAAGACTTTCTTTTTTGGAAGCTACGAAGGATATCGATTGCGAGCCGGCGTCAACACAATCGAGGCGATTCCCGGCGATCCATCACGCATTTGTGCCCCGGCGGCAAACGGTGTTCCTTGCGTTGAGTCAAATGGCCAAACGTCCCGCACGCTGCTGCTCCTTCCTGGATTCAAAGATCCGCGTGCAACAATTATCTCGACCGGTTCCGGCAGCAATCTGTTCGATGTCGCCCAGCTGCAGACGAATACGATTGTGAACGAACGTTCATATTCGCTGCGGATCGATCACAAGTTGAATGAAAAGCACAGTCTCTACTCGCGGTATTTCCGCGACGACGGTAACCTCGACTCACCCGATGGAGTCACCGGTCGCCGTGACCTCTTTCTCGCAAACCCTCAGAACGCTGTTCTTGCGTTGCAATCCACATTAACGGCGAGACTCCTCAACAATTTCAAATTCGGTTATAACGGCACATATACGCGGACAAACGGGAAGGCGCCGGTTATCAATGGGATTGATCTCGGCAAGCTGGCCATCAATATTTCCGGAAATACTGCAAACTTCAGCATCGCCGGGCAAGGTTCTTCCGCCCGAACCGCGATTCCCGGCGGGTTGGTTCGCGCCAACTCTGCCACAAACGGGCGCGGCCAACCGTACACCACTTATTCGATGAATTTCGTGGATGACCTCAGTTGGATACAGGGCGGGCACAATCTGAAATTCGGAACGGAAATTCGACTGAACCGCTTCTATACAGACAGGCTTGGCGGCAGCACCTACGTGTTCAATAATCTGCCGGACTATCTCGCAAACAAGCCGGCCTCCATTCAATATCTTGGGGATGTCAGTGAGCCGAGCCCATTCAACAACGGCGCAACCGGCAATCGTCTCGGAAAATTGGAGTACTACATCGGATACGCACAAGACGAATGGAAAGTCCGGCAGGACGTGACCTTGAATTACGGTTTGCGTTACGAGTACTACACGCCGGTGTTCGCTCCACGTCTCGGTCTGACGTGGGCGCCAAAAGCAGCAAAAACGGTGTTTCGTGGCGGCTTCGGCATTTTCTTCGGACCGGGACAGATAGAGGATCAGCTCCAGCCGATTGAAAGCGATCGCGTGAGTTCAACGCTGACCAGCGGCCCATTGCTGGTCTTTGACCCCAATCAAGACGCCGTCGTCAGCAACATTAGATCGACGTTCGCCGCCAATCCCAACAATCGGAACTATCAGCCGCGCGCTTATCAGATCGATTACAAAGTGCCGGAGAAGATTTATAGCTACACGTTTTCGGTCCAACAGGAACTCCCGTACAAGATGGTACTGACCACTGCATATGTCGGCAGCAAAGGGCGCAATCTCTTTCTTCGAGGTCTCTCCAATTTGTTCCTCCCCGGTTGGACCACGATCGCCGATAGCACGGCAATCCCGGCTGATGCTGGAATTGTGAACCGTACGAACGCCGCCGCGCAGGTGATCGGAGTCACGACGGTGCGTCAGTTCTCGATCCTTTCCGGCACTACAGTGCAGAATCCGTTTGCAGAAATCGACACAAAAAGCAGCGGAGGTACGGACAGCTATAATTCGCTTCAACTCACACTCACGCGTCGGTTGTCCAATGGGCTAACGCTCAACTCGCAGTACAGCCTGGCAAAGAGCTTCGGCATCACCTCCGGCTCGAACGAGTCAAGAACGGCGGCGCAGCCCGCCGGTGGAACCCCCAAGTCCGGAAGCAACGATACCAATAACTATGCTGCGGACCTCGGGTATAACACGTTTGACATCCGTCACACCTTGAACGTGAGTGCCGTCTATGACGTGCCGTTTGGCGCTGGTCGCAAGCACAATCTTGGCACTGTCGGCAACGCGATCCTGGGTAACTGGCAGATCGGTGGTATTTCCAACATTCGAAGCGGCGTTCCGATCGACGTCACTGTTACGCGCCCGGACGTTGTCCTGCAGTGTGTCATAGCTTCATGCACGATCAACAACAGCGCGACCACGACCACTGCCGTCTCCAAGGGCTTCACCACATCCCTGCCATCAGTAAGCGCGTCTCAGCCTCTACCGGTCGGATTTGCCGCAGTAGTGAATGCACCCGGCGGTGGGTCGTCTCGACAAACGCGCCGACCCGATTTGATTTCGGGAGTCGATCCTTATCTCGGCAGCGATCGCAATTTCCTCAATCCCGCCGCATTCGCAATCCCGGCGCCGGGAACCTATGGGAATCTGCCGCGGAATGCCTACAAGGGACCAAACTTTCAGCAATTTGATTTGATTCTGGCAAAGCGCTTCCCGTTTAAGGAAAGTGCCAACCTCGAGTTCCGCTCGGAGTTCTTCAACATCTTCAATCAAGCGAACTTTGGTAATCCCGCCTCGACCTTGAATAGCGCGTTACCCTCGATGACGTTCAACTCTGCCGCGAACGCTTGGGTGCTTGGATCAGGTATTCAACCCGGACAGGCCTTCACACAATCGGCCGCCGGCACTGCGTTCGGCCTGCTTCGACAAACCGTTGAGCGAACAGTGGGATTAGGCACAAACCGGCAAATCCAATTTGCTTTGCGGCTCAATTTCTAGACTACAGAATCCCAGCACCGAAGGACGACGGCAAAGTGACCGCGATTGCAAATCGCGTTGTAAATTACTCTCTGTCCTCAATTCCAATTCCCGGTATAGTGGAGTCCATGATTTCCAGACGAGCTTTCCTCCTCTCCACGCTGGCCGCGGGAACCGTCGCGCGCACGTCTTTCGGCGCCACAGGCAAGATGACGCTGGCGATTCACCAGAATACTTCTGCCGGAGCGGGCTATCGCAAGTCGCTCGAGGGTTGGGCGCGCGCAGGCATAAAGAATGTCGAGATCACCAGTGGACTTCTCGACGATTTCCTGAAAACGGATACGCTCGACGCCGCCCGGCGCATGCTTACCGATAACGGGCTGA
>QHXC01000394.1:11689-18019 GCA_003222815.1 Acidobacteriota bacterium
AACCGCACCTACACAACTACCGCGACTCCCGTCAACGCGCCCAAGTACACCCTGGACGATTACAAAAGCGCCGCTGCAAATCTGCGCGACTTCGCCGAAGCCGCGCAGCAATTCAAGATGAAGGCCATGGTGGAATTCGTGCGCGCCTCCACGTTTATCGCCACGCTAAACACGCTCGCGAACGTCATGCGACAGGCCGGGCATTCGAACCTAGGCATTCTCTTCGATTGCTACCACTTTTGGTCCGGCAACAATAAGCTCGACGATATTGATGGCGTCCGCCCCGGCGAGATCGCGCATGTCCACTTTCAGGACGTGCCGGATATGCCGCGCGAAATGCTCGACCAAACCTCGCGTTTCATCCCTGGCGATGGGATAAGCCCACTCACAAAGATCTTGCGCAAACTCGCGGACAAAGGTTACTCGGGGCCGCTTTCCGTGGAGCTTTTCCTGCCAAAATTCCAGCAGGGCGATCCCTATGAAGTGGCGCGCGAGATCCGCCAGAAGGCGGAGGCGGTGATGCGGCAGGCGAAGGTGCTGTGAATGTCGTCCTCCACACTCAATTTTCCGCTCGACCATATACCCCTCAGTGGGTCATTGCATAGATGATGGAGTTCATGCCCAAGCGGTAGGCGTAGCCAGTAAACTTGGCTGGGTAATCGGTATCGTCCATCCATTCCCAGGCGTCTCCCAGATCGGAGTTGTAGGTAATCAACACCATCAGCCGGCCGCTATCATCGGAAATTCCGCGGACACGCGGTTCGGTATCGTCCGGCTGCTCCCAGGTTTGGGTTCGCCCACCCGAATAGGTATACTGCCTGCCAAGGCCATCATTCGGAGGCTGTAGGATCTGATCGATATCGTAGAACGTGTGAAATATCTCATGAGTCAATGGGAGATCCACGATCTCCCGGTCGGGAAAAATCTTTTTTATCTGGCGGGCAAACTGGTTCCATTGCCGGAGTCCCCAGAAGTCGTCGCAGTGCCAGAATCCACCTCGGAGGAGGTATTCGCGGAGCCGGTCCGCCTCTTGTGCAGTCAATTCCATCTGTCCGACTTCAACGGCGTATATGTAAGGATATTTGAATAGAGCTGGGTCCATGATCGAGAGCGGATGTGGCTTCAGGTAGACACGCGTGTTCGTCAGGCGCTGGATTCCCCCCATGTACTGGTAATCGGCATCCCACGTGTCCGTCATCCAGGCGCCCAGAAACCAGGCCAATCGATCACCCAATCCATGCCCATGTTCAAAGTCTGTACTCGGAACTTCCTGCCCGGGCCTCGGACCGTGACCTCGTGTGTCGGTATACATCAGGCGTGTGAAGTAAAACTCAGGCTGAGCGTCGGACTGTCGAGGTCCGGGTCCGTCGCTGAACGCGGTCAAGACAACCAATATGAGGCACACCAGCAACGCTGCGCGTATTGCCATAGTTTCTCCGGGCTGGCAAGCATCTGCATTCTACTTGTAAACCGTTCAGAACTTCTATTACGTAGATGTAAAAAGCGGGATTACTTTTGAAGAATGCGACTCGACCACATGGATAATGGCAAAACGTCCTCTTGTCCGCTGAGCACTTGGCCACCAACTCCAATGCTGAACGCGGAAACGTTACGTTCTGTTCTGGGGAAAAGTCTTCCTTATAATAGATGCCGCAATAAATGCCGCTATCGTCGCAATCAGGGGGGGTATGGACACCACCCAAAAAACGCGGCGGGTGTCCGGTGTGACCGCTAACAACATTCCTCCAAGAATCGGACCAAGGATGGAACCAATCCTGCCGATCCCGAGTGCCCAACCCAAACCTGTCGAGCGAATCGCGGTCGGATAGAACGAAGCAGTGAGCGCATTTGAACTCGTCTGCGAGCCAAGGACCGTGAAACCCGTTGCAAACACGGCGGCAGTTAGCAGAGGAACGGAAGCTCCCGCCCCGCCAATGAGGAAGATGCACACTGATGATCCGAAATATGTGCATGCCAACACGCGAAACGACAGCTTGCGGTCAATGATTCTACCTAAGGTAAGAGCCCCGGCTACGCCTCCGATCTGAAGTAACGTTGAGATCAGAATTGCTGTCTGTACCTTCACGCCCACAGCACTCATTACAGTGGGAAGCCAACCGTTTAAGAAATACAGATTCAGAAGGTTCATAAAAAACATCACCCAGAGCAACAGGGTAACTGCCATACGTCCATCGGAGAACAGTTGCTTCAGGACAAAACCTCCAGCGGGATTTTCCTCGGCCTCAAATGCCATGTCAGACGATATTCCAGCCTTTGGTGCGATGCGCGATAAATACAAGGCTACACGACGTTCCTGCCCACGCTTTAATACAAGAAAGCGAATTGATTCGGGGAGGCGCACAATTGCGATAGCCGCTGCGATGCCGGGCCAGATGCCTCCCGCAACAAAAACCGATTGCCAGCCAAAGCGGGCAATCAAGTTGGCCGCAACGAAACCTCCAACCGCGCCTCCAATCGTAAAACCGCAGAACATGACCATCACCATCGTAGAGCGGAGCCGTTTGGGCGCATATTCGGCAGTCAAGGCAATCGCATTCGGCATTGCTCCACCTAGGCCAAAGCCGGTCAGCAGACGAAAAATGAATATTTCCCGGAACGTAGTGGCCGTGGCAGTAAGCAATGACAAGAGGCCGAACAATAAGCAGCAGATTATCAAAATGGGTTTCCGTCCGAAACGATCGGCAAGTGGGCCAAAGACTAACGCACCGATCATCATTCCAAACAAGCTGCTGGAAATTAGCGGTCCCATCGCATTGCGGGAGATATGCAGGCTGGCGGCCAATGCGGGGGCAATAAAGCCCATGGATTGCGCATCGAAGCCGTCGCCAAACACGATGGCTGAACAAATTGCGGCGGTAAGCAGTTGATACGGGCCAAGGGGCTGTTCGTCAATGAACCGCCCTACGTCGAGAACCGTTGCCTTAGACATGCCAATCCAACTCCAAATTCGTGAGTAAACATCGCGTCACGATACCTTGCTCATTGCATCCGTTGGAACAAAACTTTTGAGATTGGCAGGATCTTGACGGACGTTCGATCCCAACACCGCCTGGTTGCGCGCTGGCGTTGGCTGAGTCGGCGCCGGATCGTTTAAGGCGAGAATGCCCGATCCAAGTGCTTGCGCTCGACGGATCCACAGGACGCGCCCGTTAGAAGACGTACTTCAGCGCGAACTGCAGAACTCTCGCATCACCTGAAGTATTGATCTGGCCGAACGTGTTGCTATTGAGGGGCACGCTGGTCGATATGAACGGAGCCGCCGATGTAGCCCCAGGGTTTCCTTTGCGAAGGCTGTTCGTTACGTTGAATGCCTCAGCGCGAAACTCCATCTTCTGATTCTCCCGAACCTGGAAGACCCGCGATAGAGCCATATCAAACTGCCAGTATGAAGGACCTATCACATTGCGAGTCCCGATATTTCCAAGAGTGCCCAAAACCGGTTGCGCAAACGCTTTCAGATTGAGGTAGTTCTTAAGGGAACCGTCCCCGTACGGGTTCGCAAGTACCTGGTTCGGACGCTGAGGTCCCGCATCGCCGTTTAATGCACGGTCGAGACCGGACGTGATAGTAAGGTAGGCGCCCGTTGATACTCTGTAGATTCCCGACAATCGCCATCCTGTGCCGAGCTTGCGTAACGTTGGATTGGCAAACTGCGGACTGTCGGCGACCGCCGTCAAATTGAAGAGTTGGCGCCGATCTGAAATGCAATTGCCGCGATCGAAGCGTCTATTGTTGCGGTCAAGATATCCGCCTGCGCCAGGGCCGCCGGCAGAAAACGAGTCACCTATGCAACGAGACCAGGTGTAATTGCCACCAACGTTCAAACCCCTTGTAGCGCGGCGCTGAATTGAAAGGAGCATCGCGTTGTACTGCGCTGTGCCGGCATCTTCATTCACATTGAGGGCCCCGATGAGTTGTCCTTGCTGGGGATTCTCGATAGTAAGGAGCCGGCGCTGGTCCGTGTTCGAGGTCGTCGAGCAGGTGGTGTACGCGACGCCGTTCAGAGTGCATGGGCCCGTGCCCAAAAAGAGAGACTGATTGACGGCCTTCTGCACCCACAGGTGCGTCGTTTGGCTTCCTAGATAGCTGGCAGATAGGAGATAGTCACTGCCGAGCTGTTTTTGGACACTGAGGTTCCAGGTTTGGACCATGGTCGGTTGCATGTTGTATCGAATGGCAGGATAAAACGATGCGAACGGTGGAAATCGCGCTCGAGTCGCATCAAATACCCAGGGGAATGGATTGCCGCCTGGAAAGTCTCTGTATGGATCTTCAAAGCCCCCTGCTGGACTTGATATCGTCGTGTTGAAGGCCCTTGGAGGCGATGTCGCGCTGCCGTTTAGAGTGTTCGAGCCGCTAAAGTCGTGGGCGACTCCATATGATGCTCGGATCGCCATGCGGCCATCGCCGTGCGGATCCCAGGCCAGTCCCACGCGAGGTGCGAACTCCAACCACTCTTTGAAAATAGACGCACCTTCCGGGAAACCCGGATCACCGGGGAAATAAAAACCGGCCGGTCCGTTCGGGAAAACGGTGCTCCGAATGCCCTTCTGGAACCTGTCGTGATCGAAGCCGTAAACGGCTCCGATCGTCAGGTGCAAAGGAAGGAATGGTTCCCACCGTAATCCATAGTTCAACGTCAGCTTTTGGGATATCTTCCACACGTCCGACGCGTAGATCCCGAAGTTTGTTTGGCGATCCGCCCAGCTCGTCGGCGATCCCTGATTCAGCGTCGTGAGTCTGCCAGTTAGAAAGTCGGCCATCCCCAGGCCGGTCGCTGTTCCGTTGAACGCATAGTTGCCAAGGGCAGCGCGGTACGCATACTGGTTGGTCCTCCATTCCGCGGCGTTGGCGCCGAAGGCGATCTGGTGGTTGCCCCGAACCAGGCTTGCGTCGTCGGCAACCTGGTAGGCTGTAGTGCGGAACGTGGCCTCGCTGTTGGTTCCGCTGCCGATGCTGGGTCCCCCCGTGACGGCGATCACCATGTTATCTTTTAAAGGACTGTAAGCATTGACTCCAACGTCCTGGGGCCCAAAAAAGTGCGGACCGACGCGGTGCAGCGCCAGTCGATTCACTGTCATGCGGAAGGCGTTGACCGTATTGGCTCCGAAAAGATAGGTGTCGCCTACCGCGTAAGATTGAGCCAGGTTATCCCAACCGTTGCTGGTCGTTGTCAGTAGATTGCCGGACAAACTGTATGGGTCGGGCACAGACAATGTCGTGGCAACATATCGGCCGAAAACAGAATGGTTGGCGCTCAACTGGTAATCCACTTTGCCGACGGCTTGCAGTTCGTTGGGTTTATTTACCAGTCCGTATGTAACCTTGCCGCATTCATCCTGCGCCCGGGGAAATTTGGCTGAAATAGCTAACGCAGCTTTGCTGTAAAGGGCAGGATTGATGGTGTTGTTGGCATTGAATGGAGCCTGCAATGCGATCGGCCGACCGGCGTTGCAAGCTGGCGAGGTGAACGCCGTCCAATCACCGGCGAGCATTGCGGCTGTTGGAACAAAGCTGATCGTGTCGTTGGGATCCGAACGGGTAGTCGTCCCCTGGTAGCCGCCAAAGAAGAAGAGCTTCTGCTTCAAAATCGGACCGCCAAGCGTGCCGCCGAACTGATTGCGCTTCAGCGAATCGCGCCTCAACGCAAAAAAGTTTCGCGCATTGAACTTGTAGTTGCGCACAAACTCGAACGCGTCACCGTGAAGTTCGTTGGTTCCCGCCTTGGTTACCGCATTCACTGCGCCACCGGATTTAAATCCGCCGTTGGCGCCCATGCCGCTCGCCTCCACTTTGAATTCTTGCAGCGCGTCGGGAAACGGGAGCGGCATTTGTGTTCCATCATATGGATTGTTGTGCATAGAACCATCCAGGGAATATCCCACCCCGAAAGTCTGTCCGCCGGCGATGGAGATCATCACAGCTCCCTGCCAGGTCTGCGTGCTGGCTGCTTCTGACTGGACAGCGGCGCCTGAAAGCGTGATCAGATCGGTGACCTGGCGGCCATTCAACGGTAGTTCCAAAATACGCGCGTTTTCGATGACCTGACCAACAGCTGTGGTTCGCGTTTCCACCTGTGTGGCGTTGGCCTGGACTTCAATCTGCTCGGTAACCTGGCCCACCTGCAGGATGATGTTGATCGTCGGGTTGCTGTTGACCTGCAACACAATTCCTGTTTGTGCAAACGTGCGAAATCCCGGCAGCCCAGCTCCCAGACGATAAGGACCGAGTGGCAAGTTCGGCAGGACGTAGGTTCCGGTTTCGTTAGTGACGGCGGAGCGGCTTATGCCTGTTTCGGTCTGAGTTACT
>QHXC01000395.1 GCA_003222815.1 Acidobacteriota bacterium
GAGATTCAGGTTGAGTTGGTTTGCCTGATGTTTGTTGGGTTGGCCCTGGAAAAGAGTAAATAATTTTCCCGTCAAGAAGTCTGCCAGTCCCAGACCGGTCACTGAACCATTGAACGTGAGTTGGCCGCCGTCCGCGAAACGGGCCTGCTCAATCATTCTGCCGTACAGCGCACCGCCGCCGAAAGACAGCTGATGCGCTCCTTTAACAATACTCACATCATCGTTCATCTGGGCGGACCAGGGGTCCCAATATGGCCAATGAGTCTTGTCCGCTCCTCCGAATGAACTTCCGAAAGCGAACCCGCCAGTGATCGTGCTTCCTGAAATCCACGTTGGTGAGTTGCCGCAGTAAAAGGACGTGGCGCCCGCATCACACAAGGAGAAGAAGCTGTTGCCGATTTGCCAGTTACGAATCCGATTGACCGACAAACGAAACGCTTGAACGGTGTGGGCGCCGATCAGATAGGTATCCCCCAAGGCATATGAAGTGGACAAAGCGTCCGTGCCGATCGCTCCTGACCTCAACAGATTCTTGGTGAGAGACAAGCCATTAGGAAAGTACTGACTCGTCGCCAAAAAACGCCCGAAAATGGAGTGCTGGGCGCTTTTTTGATAGTCCACTTTGCTTACCAGTTGCCAGTTGTCCTGCTTCGTGATCGCGCCACCGTAAGTAATCAGACCACACGCGTCGGGCTGTACAGGAATGCTCGCAAGCACTTTGTTGGTGATATACATCGCCACTTTGCTGTACTGTGCCGGATTGATCTGATTGTTGACGAATGGCGCCTTCAAGGCGATCTGCCGGCTCGCGTTGCAGGCAGGGGAAGTAAACGCCGTCCAATCGCCCGCCAGCATGGCCGCGGTGGGAACGAAGGACTGTGTGTCGGCCGGGTCCGACCGAAGTTTTGTTCCCTGGTACCCGCCAAAAAAGAACAGCTTATTCTTCACGATCGGCCCGCCCACTGTTCCACCGTACTGGTTACGCTTCAGTGAACTCTGGGTGGTTGAAAAATATTGGCGCGCGTTGAACAAGTCATTGCGCAGAAACTCAAAAAGATCGCCGTGGAAATCGTTCGTGCCGGACTTCGTCACTGCGGTGACTGCGGACGAACTCCCCCGGTTGGCGGACAGGCCGCCAGTCTCCACTTTGAACTCCTGCGTCGCATCCGGGAAGGGCAGATCCAGGCCCACACCGGTCAGAAAATTGATGTGATTCGCGCCATCCAGACTGTAATCCGTTCCGGTGGGAACACCACCACCAATGGCGATCTGCGCTCCGCTGAACAATCGGCCTGTAACTGTCCCTGTCTGGACAGCCGCGCCGGCCACCGTGATCAGGTCGCCTACGTTGCGTCCGTTGAGCGGCAGCTCGCTGATGCGCTGGCTTTCGATAACCAGGCCGACGCTCGACGTTCGCGTCTCCACCAATGCTGCATCGGCCTGAACCTCGATCTGTTCTGTGACCTGACCGACTTCGAGTGCAAGGTTGATCACCGAACTCGCATTGACCTGCAGAACAATTCCAGTCTGCACGAAAGTTCTGAAACCCGGCAGGGCTGCTTCCAACCGATAGGGACCAACTGCCAGGTTCGACAGGACGTAGGCTCCAGTCTCGTTAGTAACCGTCATTCGAGTTACGCCCGTCTCGGTTTGCCTTGCCGTGATTTCCACACCGGGTAGAACGGCGCCCGTCTGATCTCTCACAGCTCCGCTAATCTGAGCCGTGGCCTGCGCCCAGATTGTTGAGGACGTGAGCACGAAGAACAGCAACGCGATCCACAGACCGATAACAATTCCTTTCATCATTCCTCCTTTTCAACACATGCGCACCATTCGTGGTAGATCTTAGAAGACGTATTTCAGCGCGAACTGCAGGATTCTTGGACTCTATGCGGTGACTTCTACGCCTGGTAGCGAAGAAGCCGTGATTTGCCGCCATACCTTCGCGTCTACTCTCGACGCATGGGTTTCCCTTTGATTGGTGGCGCCATGCTATTCGATTTCAGAAGGCAACAAAAGAGTTAAAACTCGAATCGATGAACCAGCCTTTGACAATCTGTTCCATGAATCATAATCTTCGGGTATCAAACAGCAAGGCTCCGGCGAGTTGCGGGACGGATGTTTGTAAGTGTCATTGTCGTCCCGGAGAACGAATTCGTTGTGAAGGCCACACGATCATGTGAACATCGGGTGGCAGCGCTCAAGTTGACCAGAGTGGCCTTGAATTGAGAAACGAGGAGTGAATATGAATCTGAAACTGCTTGCCATTTGCGGCGCGCTGCTAGTTGTCCTCGTGACCGCTCCAAGCGATGCCCAGACACCGAAGCCCGATAACAAGGCGCTCGCCGCAACCGGCATTCTGGAGCGGCTTGCCGAGCGCTCCGGCGTGTACGGTGTGCCGCCGACCGCGAAAGTGCCGGGCTTCATCGCCGACGCCGGCTGGCCGCAGAAGCTTCCTAATAACTGGATCATCGGACAGGTCGGCGGCCTGTATGTCGCACCAGACGACCACATCTGGATCTACCAGCGGCCACGCACGCTGACCAACGACGAGGCGGCGCTGACCAGTGCGACCCACAAGTCCAAGGATGGAAAACCCGTCGACGTGCTGGGCTTTCCGCGCCCGTATGGAGCGCTCGGCGATTGCTGCCTGCCCGCGCCGTCGGTCATGGAATTCGATTCAAACGGCAAGCTGTTGCGCTCCTGGGGCGGCCCGGCTGATCCCGATAAGTGCAAGACGGCGGAAGGCTGCGTGTGGCCGGCCACCGAGCACGGCATCTTCGTCGACCACAACGGCTTTGTCTATCTCGGCGGCAACAGCGCCAATGGCAATCCAAACGGCTCCGCCTGGGCGTCGAACAACGGTGCAGACGGGATGATCCTGAAGTTCACCAAGGACGGCAAGTTTGTGATGATGATCGGCGGTCCGGGGGCGAAGGGGCCGGACAGCAACAACAAGGACGGTGGCCGTAACGGCACGCCCCTGTTCTATCTGCCGGCCGACGTCACCGTCGATCCGACCACGAATCGCATGTATGTGTCGGACGGGTACGGCAATCGGCGGGTGGTCATCGTTGATGCGGCGACGGGCAAGTATATCGGTCATTTCGGCGCGTACGGCAACAACCCGATCGACGACAAGGCCGCCGCCGCAGCCGGCGATTGGATGAGGGACTTCACCAAGGGCAACATGAAGCCGGCCTTCTTCCGCAATCCGGTGCACTGCGTGAAGATCAGCAAGGACGGCCTGATTTATGTCTGCGACCGCGGCAACAACCGCGTGCAAGTCTTCAACGGCCGCGATCTCAATCTGGGCAAGGAATGCGTCAACCCGGCCGGCGAAGCGGGCAAGTGCGGCTTCGTCAAGGAGCAGTTCGTGGCGGTAAAGACGAACGGTCTCCCGGGCTCGGCGGTATCGATGAATTTCTCGACCGATGCCAAGCAGTCCTGCCTCTACGTCGGCGACAACTCCAACATGACGATGTACGTGCTGAAGAGGGACACGTTGGAGGAATTGGGCCGCCTCGGGCGGAGCGGGCGTGAAACCGGTGAGTTCCATTGGCTCCACCAGGTCAGCCTCGATTCCCACGGCAACATGTACACGGCCGAGGTCGATACCGGGAAGCGGATCCAGAAGTTCATCCGATTCGGTGAGGAGGGCTGTAGCGGCACCGGCCGTACGACCGTCGGCGGCGTGCTGCCATAGTTCCAGACGGTCGAAGGCTTGCGGAACGTTCTGCCAATTCGTTCTTCACGCCTCGAGAACCTCGAAAAAAACCGTGCCGAAAGTGTCCTGCTTTGTCGGTTAGGCAGCACCCGCACTGAGGTTGTGATTCTTGAGGGGCAGCGAACGAATCCGCTTGCCCGTGATGGCGAAAATGGCATTGCACACAGACGGGGCAACCCACCCAAGAGCTTCTTCGCCGATCCCGACAATCGGTTCGTCCGTCGCGCGGACAAAATGGACTCTTATTTCCGGCATTTCCGTCGCCCGCAACAAGGGATAGTCGTGAAAATTGCTCTGCACGACGCGCCCTTTCTCAACGGTGATTTCCTGACGAAGTACGGCCGCCAGCCCCATCACCATTTGCATCTCGACCTGCCGTTCCGCGGCAAGCGGATTCACCAGGAACGGTCCGGTGTCCATCGCTACATCGAACCGTTCCACCCGAACCTCGCCCTTCTTGCTGACGGACACGGTGGCGACCACCGTGCAAATGGTGACCTCTTTGACGCCGGGCCGCCGGCCATCCCCGATGGCGATTCCCATGCCGGTTCCATCGCGTAGTTTCTTTCCCCAACCGGACTTCTCAGCGGCTGTATCCAGCACTTTCACCCAGGCCTTCGCGCGCGGGAAATCCGGGTTGCCATCTATCAAAGCGCGCCGGTACTGGTAGGGATCCTTCCCGGCCGCATGGGCAAGCTCATCCATGAAGCTTTCCAGGTAGAACTCGTTCTGCGATCGGCCCACCGATGTCCAAACGCCGGTGGGAACGTGCGTCTGTCGCAGGTGATAGTCGAACTGTTGGTTGGGGATCGCATAGGGAATCTGGTGCAAGCCTCTAATCGTTTGAGCGGGATCCGCTGGCGGATTTTGGTCGATGCCGACGACCCGGTTGATCCAGGCCACGGGCATGCCGTCAGACCCCAGGCCAGCCTGGATTCTCGCCACGCGCATCGGGCGATAGTAGCCGTGGCGCATCGTTTCCTCGCGGCTCCAGACGACTTTCACAGGACGGTCTAACTGTTTGGCAATCATAACTGCCTGCCGCACGTCGTCGTTGTAGTTGCGGCGGCCAAATCCACCGCCAATAAAGCAGTTGTGGATGAAAACGTTCTCCTGGGGGATACCGGTTAATTTCGCTGCATCAAGCAGCGCTTCCTCCGGTCTCTGCGTGCCCACCCAGACGTCCACGCGATCAGCAGTCACGTGAGCCGTGCAGTTCAATGGCTCCATAAAGGCGTGATCCAAATACGGCAACTCGTACACTGCCTCGACCACTTTGGCGGCGTCCTTGAGCGCCGCATCAGGGTCGCCCTTCTTCACGACGACTTGGGCGCCCGGCTCATTCAGCGCTGCCCGGGCCATTTTGAGAAACTTTTCCGAAGTGTCGTCGGCGTGCGCGCCTCCGTCCCACTCAATCGGGAGGAGATCCAAGGCGGTCTTGGCATGCCAGTAACTGTCGGCCACTACCGCGACTCCCGCTTCGATATTCGGACCGCCGAATTCGACCACCGAATGTACACCCGGCCGATTTTTGACGGCTGCGGCGTCGACCTTCTTTAGCTTCCCGAGGAAGACGGGTGACGCCTTGGCCGCAGCATAAAGCATGCCCGGGAGACGCACGTCCATTCCATAGGTGGCGCTGCCGTCTACCCGCAGAGGCGTCTCGAGGAGCTGGGTGGGCTTGTTCATCAGCGTAAACTGGTCCGGTGTCTTGATTTTTGGCTCTTCGGGCAACTTGATCACAGCGGCTTTCTCGGCGACCTGGCCGTAGCGGAGCTTTCGGCCCGTCGGTATGTGGGTGATGATCCCGTCCTTAACCGTCAACTCCGAGCGCGGTACGGCCCACACCTGGGCGGCGGCAGCCATCAGGCGCTCCCGCGCGCTTGCTCCGGCCTGCTGCAAGTATTGGCGGCTTATGCGGACCGCACCACTTGCATTCGTTGCCATGCGTCCGTAAACCTTATTCTCGCGAAAGTGGCGGTTGACGGACGCGTATTCCGCGCGCACTTTCGACCAGTCGCATTCAAGCTCTTCACAGATCATCTTCGACCAGGAAGTGAATGTCGCTTGCCCCATTTCGCTTTGGGCGACACGGATGGTCACGGTATCGTCGGGTGCGACGACGAGCCAAGGATTGATCTCGGTCTCGCTCTTCCCCACGAGCGACTCCCACGGCTTGTCCGGAATCTTTGCGTTATTGGCGGCCGCCTCCACTTGATTCCGTGGAAACGCCAGAGCCAGCGCGAAGCCTCCGCCAACCGTCAGCGTCGTCACCATGAATTCTCTGCGGTCCATTCCCCTGGTCACTGCCATCGGACCCTCCAATGATCTGCTTAACCTTTCACTGCAAGCTGCGCCGCTCGGTGAACCGCCTGTCGAATCCGAGTGTAGGTTCCACAGCGGCAAAGATTTGTGATCTCGCGGATTATGTCCGCGTCGGTGGGGTTAGGGTTCTTAGCCAACAGTGCCGCGGCCGCCATGATCTGTCCTGGCTGACAATACCCGCACTCCGGCACATCGCCTCCCCGCCAGGCTACCTGCACCGGATGCTGCGCGTTTGGCGAGAGTCCTTCTATAGTCGTGACATCTTTCCCGGCCATTTGGCTTACCGGCTGCACGCACGAGCGCACCGCCTTGCCATTCACGTGCACCGTACACGACCCGCACAGCGCAATTCCACACCCGTACTTCGTTCCGGTCAGACCAATCGTGTCCCGGATCACCCACAGCAGAGGTGTCTCTGGCTCCACGTCTACGGAGTACATCTTCCCATTAACTTTGAGTGAGAGCATGACGAGCGCCTCCCAATTCTGTGCCTAT
>QHXC01000716.1 GCA_003222815.1 Acidobacteriota bacterium
GACCTGCACGGCCACCCACGTCGTCCTGCAGAGCGACATGAACGCCGGGTCCATCTATAACAAAGTCACGGTGAATGGTGTCACACCGGTCGGACCGGTATCGGCGAGTGACGACCTGACGGTGACGTTGATTCAGCACCCGAAGCTGACTCTCCACAAGTCCGCCGCCGAGACGATCTACAGCGCGGTCGGTAATGTCCTCCACTACAGCTACCTGGTGAAAAACGAGGGCGACGTGAGTTTCGCCGGCCCAGTCACGGTCGCCGACGACAAATCCAGCGACGAAACCTGCCCGGCAGTCACGACCGTCGGGAACGGCGACGGTTTCCTGGATCCGGGCGAAGCGATTACCTGCACGGCGACCTACACGATCACCCAAGCCGACCTGAACGCCGGCTCGGTAACCAACGTCGCGAGCGCAAGCGTGGGTTCGGCGACTCCTCCAACCGACACCGTCACCGTCAACGCCCAGCCGCCGAAACTGACGTTGGTCAAGACGGTGATCAACGACAACGGAGGCACGAAGCAGGTTGCCGACTTCCCGCTGTTTGTCAATGGCTCGCCGGTCACCAGCGGCGTCGCCAACACGCTTTCCGCCAATGTGCTCTACACGGCGACCGAGACCTCCGATCCGGGCTATACCGCATCGCCCTGGGGTGGGGACTGCGCGGCAAACGGGACGATCACGCTGGTTTGGGGTGACAACAAGACCTGTACGATCAAGAATGACGACAAAGGCACGAAGCTGACGCTGATCAAGACGGTGATCAACGACAACGGAGGCACGAAGCAGATTGCCGACTTCCCGCTGTTTGTCAATGGCTCACCGGTCACCAGCGGTGTCGCCACCACGTTGTCGGCCAGTGTGCTCTACACGGCGACCGAGACCTCCGATCCGGGTTATACCGCATCGGCCTGGGGCGGGGACTGCGCCGCCGACGGGACGATCACGATGGCTCTGGGTGACAACAAGACCTGTACGATCAGCAACGA
>QHXC01000717.1:0-643 GCA_003222815.1 Acidobacteriota bacterium
GCGGCACAAAGACCCCGTCCGACTTCTCGCTGTTTGTGAACGGTTCGCCGGTAACCACCGGTGTGGCCGCTACCCTGCCGGCCAACGTGCTCTACACGGCGACCGAGGCCCCCGATCCGGGCTACACGGCATCGGCCTGGGGTGGGGATTGCGCCGCAAACGGGACGATCACGCTGGCTCCGGGTGACAACAAGACCTGTACAGTCACCAACGATGACAAAGCGCCGAAACTGACGCTAGTCAAGACGGTGATCAACAACAACGGAGGCACGAAGCAGGTTTCCGACTTCCCGCTGTTTGTGAATGGCTCTCCGGTCACCAGCGGTGGGGTCACCACGCTGTCGGCCAACGTGCTCTACACGGCGACCGAGACCTCCGATCCGGGCTATGCGGCATCGGCCTGGGGTGGGGACTGCGCGCCGAACGGGACAATCACGCTGGCTCCAGGTGACAACAAGACCTGTACGATCACCAACGATGACAAAGCGACGACCCTGACGCTGATCAAGACGGTGATCAACGACAACGGAGGCACGAAGCAGGTTTCCAACTTCCCGCTGTTTGTGAATGGCTCGCCGGTGACCAGCGGTGGGGCCACCACGCTGTCGGCCAACGTGCTCTACACGGCGACCGAGACCTCCGA
>QHXC01000717.1:653-2279 GCA_003222815.1 Acidobacteriota bacterium
GTCAAGACGGTGATCAACGACAACGGAGGCACAAAGACTCCTTCCGACTTCTCACTGTTTGTGAATGGTTCGCCGGTGACTACCGGTGTTGCCGTCACGCTGTCGGCTAACGTGCTGTATATCGCGACCGAGGCCCCCGCTCCGGGCTATACGGCATCCGCCTGGGGCGGGGACTGCGCGGCAAACGGGGCGATCACGCTGGCTCCAGGCGACAACAAGACCTGCACGATTACTAACGATGACAATGCAACGATTCCGAATCCGACGCCAACGGGTCAGATCACGCCTACGGGAACGACCTGCCAGCAGTTCAGGGACGGAACCGCGGTAACTCTCAGCACGATCGAGTACCACCTCAAGGGCGCTAACATCAACAACGTCGCCCCTGGCGTGTTCTTCTACTACGTCGGGATCACGGCGCCATCGAGCAACTTCGCGATCAGAGTCGGGGAATGGAACAATTCCGGCTGGCCGGTCATCGCTAGCCAGAAGGACCAGGTGATCGTATACGCCAACGACTGCGTCAGGGTGCCGAACACGACGGTGAACTTCGACGCCAACGGGGACGCATGGATCAACGTTAATACCTTCACGCCGGGCGCCACGTACTATGTCTCGATCAAGTACGATCCGAGATCTGTGGTTGGTTTCATCCCGACCGGTACACCAACCGTCGCGTACGTGTTTGGCACGTACAACTACCCGGGGAGCGCAGCCATAATCAACTTCATCAACAAGTAAAGCAGTAGACTGACGGCGCACGCGCGCGCGGGCGCCGTCTGCTGGAAGTAGCGAGCGTGCCTCATACCGAGCGGGCGCGGGCTTTAGCCCGCGTTTGTTGGCTTCGCGAAAATTTGACCATTTTGTACTACTAATGGCGGGTTTCTTGGATTTTTGCGGAGATTTTTTTGCCGCGCTGTGAACATTCTCGCCGCCAAGAATGACCTAGCACCGGGCGTGGGTTTCTGCAAGTTCTCCGCTAACTGTCCGCCTACCGAAAGCCGGCCTTACGGAGCACCATCCCCTTAGGCCCACATCGGGCCCGGAATGGGTTGGACCTGATTTGGGCCGGCGTAGTGGGTAAATTGTGGCATGAGTGCAACACTTTCGGAACACTCTCCAATTCCATCACGAGTTGGCAGAGTTAGCATAAACACGCCATTACAGAAAACCGGGGAGGCGCCATAGTCGAGCTTCAATGCCCAAATGCCTCTTGTTCTTCCTACCTCCTATTGTTCCTGCTCACCCTGTGGTTTCTGTTGTGGCTTTAGTCACACAGGAGAGTCTCGATGAGAGCGATAGCGATCGTCAATCAGAAGGGCGGATGTGGAAAGACCATTACCGCCATCAATCTGTCAGCTTTCCTCGCCAGGGAACAGCGGCGGGTCTTGCTTGTCGATATGGATCCTCAGGGGCACGCGACGCTCGGCCTGCTCAGAGATTCCTCTGGGCTACAGAAAACAATCTATGACGTTCTGACGCGCGAGCAAGACGCGACGGCTCTGCGCGACATTATTGTCAGCGTACGGGAGAACCTGGACCTCGCTCCTGCCGATATCCTGCTCGCGGCGCTGCCGGAAGAGCTTGCGGCGGCGCCCGGAAAGGAGAACAGGCTGGCGGCGGCCA